>DMID01000225.1 GCA_003449195.1 Lysobacteraceae bacterium
CCAGCGGCTTGAGCACGAAGGCATGCTTGAGCTCGGGGCGCGGAATGCGGCGCTTGCCGCCCTGTTCCAGCACCAGCCCGCCGAGGAACACCACGTCCACGTCCAACGTGCGGTCCGAATGCGTCTTGCCCGGCGTGCGCACCCGGCCCTCGCGCGCTTCCAGCGCATGCAGCCAGGCTTCCAGCGCATCCAGCGACAGATCGGTATGCAGGGCGACGGCCGCGTTGAGGAAATCCGGCCCGTCGAAACCGACGGCCGGCGTGCGGTAGGCCGGCGACACCCGCAACGGCCCGAAGCGCCCGCGCAGGGCAGCGACGGCATGTTGCAGGTGCGGCAGCGGCTCGACATTGCTGCCGAGGCTGAGCAGGGCGAGGGAGGTATCCATGGGCGCGCCATTCGGTCACGCCGACGGCGATCCGTCAACCTTGGCACGAAGCGACGCGGCCTTCCCGTCGGCGGACGCGAACTCCGGCACGCCTCCGCCGCGCTTCATGGCTGCGCGTCGACGCAATTTCACGAAATCCGATATGGCCCCGACGCAGGCGCCGATAATACCGGCATGGCCGCGCAACAATCACCGCCCCCGAACGCATCGCCTGCGCCTCCCGGCAAGCCGACGCCACGGCCTGTCCCGCCTTGCACGACCGCGATGCCGCCAGCGCTGCCGCATCCCCGGCAGGAGCCGGTGCGGACGGAAACCGACGACACTCAACAGTAAGTCGCCATGCGCATGCGGGGGCTGCGGACGCCGCCGCAAAGGCCAGCCACATCCGGCTCAACCGTGGAAATAGGCTTCGTCGATGGCCTGGTGCAAGGCGCCCAATTGCAGTTGCAGCCCGTCCATGAAGCCGGCGGCATCGCCCCCGGCCAGCGCCGCCGGATCGGCCTGATTCACCGTGCGCACCAGCTTGCGCAGCGTCTTGGCTACCTCCGGCCGCGGCGGCATCGTCGGCAGGATCGACTGCGCGCGCGTCAGGCAGAACCCGACGCTGCGCGGGAAACCGTCGTTCTGCAGCAGGAAGCGCAGCGTGTGCTCGGCCCCGACGCGCTGGCGCACGTGGCGGCGGTACATCTGGAACGCGGCCAGCCCGCGCAGGGTGGCCATCCACTGCATGTTGCGGAAGGCCTCGCGGTCTTCCTCGTTGCGCGGGGTGATCAGGCCCGAGGCACCGGCATCGAGGATGCGCGTGGTCATGTCGGCCTGTTCGATCGCCGTGCCCAGACGCAGGAACTGGTAGCCGATGTCGCGGCTGACGTTGGCCGACAGCAGGCCGGCGGCCTTCAGGCAGCCATCGACGATGTGGTTGATGAAGTCCAGCCGGTAACGCCGGCCGAGGCAGCGTTCGCCGTCGGATTCGATGTACAGGTGCAGGTCGTTGACCGCCTCCCACACTTCCTGCGGCAAGGTGTCGCGGATGGTGCGCAGGATGGCGCGCGCGCCGTCCACCGACACGCGCAGCGAGGACGGGTTGCGCTCGTCCAGCAGCAGGAAGCGGGTGACATCGGCATCGCTCACCGCACCGCCGGCCTCCGGGCAATGCTCGTCGAACAGCTCGCCCGAGCCCACCGTGTCGATCAGCGGCCGCCAGTCGAAACGCACGCTGCGCGGCAAGTCCAGTTGCAGCAGGCTGCCCACGCCGACCAGCCGCGCGGTGTTTTCGGCCCGCCGCAGGTAGCGGCTGAACCAGTAGAGGTTGTTGGCCACGCGCGAGAGCATCAGGCGCCCTCCTCGTCCAGATCCACGATCCAGGTGTCCTTGGCGCCGCCGCCCTGCGATGAATTCACCACCAGCGAGCCCTTTTCCATCGCCACGCGGGTCAGCCCGCCGGTGGTCACGTAGGTGTCCTCGCGCGAGAGGATGAACGGGCGCAGGTCCAGATGGCGCGGCTCCGGGCCGTCTTCGGTGACGATCGGCGCGGTGGACAGGCTCAGCGTCGGCTGGGCCATGTAATTGCGCGGGTTGGCCTGGATCAGCGCCTTGAACTTCTCGCGCTGCTTCTTCGTCGAGCGCGGGCCGATCAGCATGCCGTAGCCGCCGGATTCGTTGGCCGGCTTCACCACCAGCTTGTCGATGTTCTCCAGCACGTACTTGCGGTCCCGGGCGTTGTGGCACAGGTAGGACGGCACGTTCGGCAGGATTGCCTCCTCGCCGAGGTAGTACTTGATCATCTTCGGCACGTAGGCGAACACCACCTTGTCGTCGGCCACGCCGGCACCGGGCGCATTGGCCAGCGCCACCTTGCCGGCGCGCCAGCTGCGGATCAGCCCGGGCACGCCGAGCACCGATTCGGGGTGGAACGCTTCCGGGTCGATGAACAGGTCGTCCACGCGGCGATAGATCACGTCCACCCGCTGCGGGCCGTACACGGTGCGCATATAGGTGCAATCGTCGTCGTCGACGAACAAGTCGCTGCCTTCCACCAGCTCGATGCCCATCGCCTGCGCCAGATAGGCGTGCTCGAAATAGGCGCTGTTGTAGATGCCCGGCGTCAGCAGCGCGATCACCGGCACGTCGCCGGGGCGCGGCGACAGCGCAGCCAAGGTGTCGTAGAGCTGGCTGGGGTATTCGTCCACCGGCAGGATCGAACTGGTCTCGAACAGCTCCGGGAACACGCGCTTGGCCACCTGCCGGTTTTCGAGCATGTAGCTGACGCCGGACGGGATGCGCAGGTTGTCTTCCAGCGCGTACAGCGTGCCGTCGCCGTCGCGCACCAGATCGCTGCCGCAGATGTGCGCCCACACGCCCAGCGGCGGCTTGATGCCCACGCACTGGCTGCGGAAATTGACCGAGTCCTTCAGCAGCATCGCCGGGAACACCTTGTCCCTGACGATCTTCTGCTCGCCGTAAATGTCACCGATGAACAGGTTCAGCGCGCGCATGCGCTGCTTCAGGCCGGCCTCGGTGCGCTCCCACTCGCGGCGCGGGATGACCCGCGGGATGAGGTCGAACGGCAGCGTGCGATCGACATTGCGACCGTCCGAATAGACCGTGAAGGTGATGCCCATGACCCGGGCGGTGACATCGGCGGCCAGTTGCCGCTCGGCCAGCTCGCGCCCGGACAGGCCGGAAAGATATTCGACCAGGCGCCGCGCCGCGGGGCGCGGGGTACCGTCTGCCTGGATCAGTTCGTCGTACGTCGTGGTGCGGTATTTCGACCAGTCCATCGCGCATCCAGTGACCCGGCGTGAGCGACATGCGGAACCGGGCGTTGCGATGCAACATGCACGGAAGTGCGATGGCCGTCAAGCATCGGCCATCGCCGCCGTCAACCGCTAATGGCGGCCAGTATCCGCTTGCGTTCGGGGTGCTTCTGCTCCTCGTCGCGCATCAGCATCGCGTCACTGGACACTTGAAACACGTGCAGGTCGAAAGACGGCAGCACCGCCAGCAGGTGGTCGATCACGTCGGCCTGGATGTCCTCGTAACCGACGATGCCGGTGTCATCGGCGAAACACCATATCTCCAGCGGCAGACCGTTGAAATCGGACTGCAGCTCGCGCACGAACTGCAGCATGTCCGGGCGGATGCGCGGATGATGCTTGAGGTACTGCTCAACATAGGCACGGAATGCGCTCAGGTTGGTGATCCGGCGCGGCATGGTCAGCTGCACGCCCTTGGCTTCGGCCGCCGCGCGCCATTGGCCGAATTCCCTTTCCTTCTCGTCCACGTAGGCGTTGAGCAAGGGGAAGTCGCGCAGCCGCTTCACCTCGTCGTCTTCCAGGAAACGCACGCTGTGCTGGTCCAGCCGGATCGAGCGCTTGATCCGGCGGCCGCCCGAGGCGTACATGCCGCGCCAGTTCTTGAACGCATCGCCGATCAGCTTCTTGGTCGGGATCGTGGTGATGGTCATGTCCCAGTTCTGCACGGTCACCGTGTGCAGGGCGATGTCGGTCACCGTGCCATCCGCGTTCTGCGAGGGCATCTCGATCCAGTCGCCCACGCGCACGCGACCGTCGGAGCTGATCTGCACGCTGGCCACCAGCGAGAGCAGCGTGTCCTGGAACACCAGGATCAGCACGGCCATGATCGCGCCCAGCCCGGTAAAGATGTGGGTGAACGACACGCCCGACAGCGTGGCCACCATCGACAGGCCGGCCAGCACGAACACGATGATCTTGACGACCTGCAGGAAGCCCTTGATCGGCCGGTCGCGCGCATCCGGCCGCCGCTCGTGGACCTCGTTGAACAGGTCCAGCGCATGGCCGATGGCCAACGCGACGGTCAGCACGACGAACACCTGGCAACCGCGCTGAAGCGCCGTCACCAGCTTGTGCGGCAGATCGGGAATCAGGTCCAGGCCGAACTGGATGGCCATGGCCGGCACCACGTTGGCCAGACGCGGGATCACCGACAGGTGCAGCGGCTTGTCCTCGTCGTTGCGCCAGACCGTGGACAGTATCCGGTGCAGCACACGCAGCAGGATGCGCTTGGTCACCCAGTTGGCCAGCCACGAGATCAACAGCAGGGCGCCCACCATCAAGCCGGTATAGGCGCCCGGATACGGCGACAGCACATGGCGCAATGCGGAGAGCTGCACGTCCAGCAGCTGCTGGTCCACTTGCGCGTCGGCCTTCAGGTTCATGCGCGCGCGCCCTCGCCGCGCTCGATGATCACGCCCACCGCCACCGCGCCGCGCACCGCACCGGGCTTGCTCAGCTTGAGACGCAGCCAGGTCACGCCGAACTCCTGCATCACGATGCGCGCGCACTCCTCGGCCAGCGTTTCCACCAGCCCGTAACCGGATTGCGAGACGAAATCGACCAGCCGCTTGCTGATCGCCTTGTAGTCCAGGGTCAGGGCGATGTCGTCGCGGGCAGCCGGCACGCGGTTGTCGAACGCCATTTCCAGATCGAAACGCAGGGTCTGGCGGATGCGCCGCTCCCAGTCGTAGATGCCGATCAGTGCGTCGATTTCGAGCCCTTCGATGAAAACCTTGTCCATTGCCGCCATCGTGTTGCGTGAAGCCGACATGGTAACGGCTGCGCGGCGATGGCCGCGTTCAGGCCGTCGCCACGCGGTTCAC
Source organism: Lysobacteraceae bacterium (assembly GCA_003449195.1). GTDB lineage: Bacteria > Pseudomonadota > Gammaproteobacteria > Xanthomonadales > Xanthomonadaceae > Xanthomonas_B. The sequence goes on from DMID01000225.1 coordinate 5,025, forward strand.
GCGGCAACGAGCGGCGGCAGCGTGGCCATGTCCCAGCGCGGCGAGACGGCCGGCGTCTGGCCATCGTGCTGGCCGGCCTGCAGGCGCAGTGCACCGGCGAAGGCGATCATCGCGCCGTTGTCGGTGCAGAACGCCGGCCGCGGGAAACAGGCCCGGCCGCCGCGCCGGGCGCACATCGCCTGCAATTTCTCGCGCAGGCGCTTGTTGGCACCGACGCCACCGGCCACCACCAGGGTGTCGCAGCCGGCCGCATCCAGCGCGCGTTCGCACTTGATGGCCAGCGTGTCCACCACCGCATCCTCGAAGCCGCGCGCGATGTCATTGCGCGTCTGCTCGCCCTGATCGCTGTCGCGCCAGGCCAGCAGCACCTGCGTCTTCAACCCGCTGAAGCTGAAATCCAGCCCGGGGCGGTCGGTCATCGGCCTTGCGAAACGGAACCGCCCCGGTGTGCCCTGTTCGGCCAGCCTCGCCAGCTGTGGGCCGCCCGGATACGGCAGCCCCATCAGCTTGGCGGTCTTGTCGAAGGCTTCGCCGGCCGCATCGTCCAGCGTTTCGCCGAGCAGGCGGTAACGGCCGATGGCCTCCACCGCGATCAGCTGGGTATGCCCGCCCGATACCAGCAAGGCGACGAACGGCGGCTGCGGCGGGTCGGCCTCGAGCAACGGCGCCAGCAGGTGCCCCTCCATGTGGTGCACGCCCAGCGCCGGCACCTGCAACGCCCACGCCAGCGCGCGCGCCACGCCGGCACCGACCAGCAACGCACCGACCAGGCCCGGCCCGGCGGTATAGGCCACACCATCGATGTCGAGCACCGACAGCCCGGCCTCGGCCAGCGTCTGCCGGATCAGCGGCAGCAGCTTGCGCACGTGGTCGCGGCTGGCCAGCTCCGGCACCACGCCGCCGTATTCGGCATGCAGCTTGATCTGGCTGTAGACCGCGTGGGCCAGCAGACCGTCGGCACCGGGGCGCGAAGTGCCGTAGAGGGCGACGCCGGTTTCGTCGCAGGAAGACTCGATGCCGAGCACGCGCATGGGACACACTCCATCCGGGCCACCGGCCCGGCAATGCAGGAAACGGACGAAAGACCCGGCCACCGGACGGGTGGCTGCGCCTGGAACCGCCCGAACTTGCATGCGGGCAGGAAGGGTTCCTATAATACGCGGCTCGCCGGGCATGTCCCGGTCGTTTTGCCATTGAGAACCTTGTTCAAGGCCCGGCCCATCCGTGGCCAGACCTCAGATACCGGAGTTTCCATGCCCAGCGTCAAAGTCCGCGAGAACGAACCCTTCGAGTTCGCCCTGCGTCGTTTCAAGCGCACCTGCGAAAAGGCCGGCGTGCTGGCCGAGACCCGCAAGCGCGAGTTCTACGAAAAGCCGACCCAGGAGCGCAAGCGCAAGGCCGCTGCAGCCGTGAAGCGTCAGCTGCGCCGCTCCTCGCGCGACGTCACCAAGCGCCAGCGCCTGTACTGATCCCTGCCTGCCGTTCGCGGCAGCCGGCTCGCGCCGGAGCAGAGACAAGGCAACGAAAGCCGGCACGCGCAAGCGTCGCCGGCTTTTTGTGCTTCCGCGTCATCGGCGGGCGATGACCCGGAAGCCCTGCATCCCCTGTTCGCCCGCCCATCCGGAGGTTTCCCATGAGCCTGAAGCAGCAATTGACCGACGACATGAAGACGGCGATGAAGGCCGGCGAGAAGGAACGCCTCGGCGTCATCCGCCTGATCAACGCCGCCATCAAGCAGCGCGAGGTGGACGAGCGCATCGAGCTGGACGATGCCGCCGTGCTGGCCGTGCTGGAGAAGATGGTCAAGCAGCGCAAGGACTCCATCACCCAGTACGAAGCGGCCAAGCGCGAAGACCTGGCGGCGGTCGAGCGCGCCGAAATGGCGGTGATCGAAACCTATCTGCCGGCCAAGCTGGGCGAAGCCGAAGTCCTGGCCGCCATCCAGGCCGCCATCGCCCAGACCGGCGCCAGCGGCCCGGCCGACATGGGCAAGCTGATGGCCGTGCTGAAGCCCAAGCTGGCCGGCCAGGCCGACATGGGCCAGGTTTCGGCCTTGGTGAAGAAGGCACTGGCGGGCTGATCCGGACGCATGATCCGGCGGCATACTGGCCTCCCGCCCCAGCCGCCACGCACATGACCGCCACTCCCGCCACCGACGACACCGTGCTGCGCCCCGCGCAGCGCGACGACGTGCCGACCATCCTCGCCTTCATCCGCGAACTGGCCGTGTACGAAAAGCTCGAACACGAGGCCGTCGCCACGCCGGCCCTGATGGAACGGGCATTGTTCGGCGAACGCCCGGCGGCCGAAGTGATCATTGCCGAAGCCGACGGCCAGCCCGCCGGCTTCGTGCTGTTCTTCACCACGTTCTCCACCTTCGTGGGCCTGCCCGGGCTGTATCTGGAAGATCTGTTCGTGCGCCCGGCATTCCGCAAGCGCGGCATCGCCACCATGCTGATGCGCCACCTTGCCCGTACAGCGGTCGAACGCGGGTATGGCCGTTTCGAATGGTCGGTGCTGGACTGGAACGAACCGGCCATCCGCTTCTACCGCAGCCTCGGTGCCCGTCCGATGGACGAATGGACCGTGCAGCGCGTGGACGGCGAGGCTCTGCTCGCACTGGCCCGTGACGGCCAAACGAGTACGCAAATTCAGTAACAAGAATCATTACCATGTAAACTTCCCGGGCCGGACGCCGCGCATCGCCCCGTCCATGACCCTCATTGCTCCGGGAATTCCTTCATGTCCGCACTATCGCTCCGTTCCGCCGGGCTGCCGCGCCGTTCCGTCCTGGCCGCAAGCCTGCTGATCGCCGTCAGCGCCCACGCGCAAACGGCCGATGCAGATGCAGCCAGGACCCGCGCCACCGATCTCGATGCCGTGCTGGTGGTTGCCCAGCGCGCCGAGCGCGTCAGCAACGGCGCCACCAATCTCGACCTGGCGATCAAGGACACGCCGCAATCGATCAGCGTGGTGACGCGCGAGCAGATGCAGCAGTTCGGTGCCAACAGCGTCAACGATGCCCTGCGACTGGCCACCGGCTTGCAGGTGGACGAGTGGGAAACCAACCGCACCAGCTACAGCGCGCGCGGCTTCGACATCCTCAACACCCAGATCGACGGTGCCGGCCTGCCCAACAACTGGGGCATCGCCACCGGCGCCACCGACACCTTCGGCTACGAAAAGGTGGAAGTGATCCGCGGCGCCAACGGCCTGCTCACCGGCGTGGGCAACGCCGCCGGCACGATCAACTACGTCCGCAAGCGCCCGACCAACGACGAGCAGGGCACGTTCGGCATCAGCTACGGCTCGTGGGGCACCAAGCGCGCGCAGGTGGATTACTCCACGCCGCTGACCGCCAACGGCACCTGGGCCGCGCGCATCGTGGCCGCGCACGAAGACGGCAACACCTGGCTGCGCGCCAACGACAACAACCGCAATTACGTCTATGGCGTGGTCGACGGCCAGATCGGCGAAAACGGCACCCTGACCTTCGGCTATTCGTATCAGCGCGCCAAGTCCGACGGCATCATGTGGGGCGCGTTGAGCTTCATGGCCAATGATGGCAGCCAGCTTTCGTGGCCGGTCAGCGCCTCGACCACCCAGGACTGGACCTACTGGAACACCAATACCCACACGGCGTTTGCCGAATACACGCATCAACTCGGCCAGGACTGGCAGTTGAAGCTGAGCTACAACTACCGCCATGCCACCGGCGACGAGCGGATGTTCTACGCCTACGATGCCCTCGGTGCCGGCCTCGACCCGGATACCGGCCTCGGGCTTTACGGGTATCCGTGGGGCGGCAACGACACATCGACCGCCAACATGGGCGCCGCCACGCTCGACGGCCATTTCGAGCTGTTCGGCCGCGATCAGGAAGTGATGCTCGGCGCCAGCATCGCCCGGAGCACATCGCGCAGCTGGGAACGCAGCGCGGATTTCTCCTCGCCGGCGTGGGGCGCGCTCCCCGCCTTCCCGTACGCCTCCGATGCCATCGCCGAGCCCGACTGGAGCGACCCGTCGCTGTATTCCGTGCTCAACCAGCGCCTCAAGCGCGCCTTCGGCGCCACGCGCCTCGCGCTGACCGACCGCCTGAAGGCCATCGTCGGCATCAACTACGCCCAATACCGGCGCGACGGCAACTCGTACACGCTGACCTTCGACCAGACCACCCGCCATACCAGCCCTTACGGCGGCGTGACCTTCGACTTCGACGAGCACGTGCTCGGCTACGTCAGCTATTCGGACATCTACCAGCCGCAGGATCAGGTGGATGCGAACAACCGCTACCTCGACGCCAGCAAGGGCGTGAACTATGAAGTCGGCATCAAGGCCGACTGGCTGGACAAGCGCCTGCTGACCACGCTGGCCGTGTTCAAGGCCGATCAGGACGGGCTGGCCACCCCGACCGGCCAATACAACCAGTACGGTTCGTCGATCTATGCCCCGGTGGACATCCGCTCCAAGGGCGTCGAACTCGAGGCCACCGGCAAGCTGACCGACAACCTGGACATGGTGCTCGGCTACACCGCACTGAAGCTGGACGGACAGGACGGCAACGACACCTACCGCTGGGTGCCGCGCCGCACCGCCAAACTGCTGCTCAGCGCGCGTTTGCCGAGCTACGCAGCCCTGTCGTACGGCATCGGCGCACGTTGGCAGAGCGACATTTCCAATGTCGAAAGCAGCGGCTTCACCGTCCGCCAGGGCAGCTACGCCGTGGCCGATGCCTTCGTCGGCTGGGATTTCCTGTCCAATGCATCGCTGCGCCTGAACGTGAAGAACATCGGCAACGAGAAGTACATCACCACCCTGCGCTACAGCGGCTACTACGGCGCGCCGCGCAGCTACACGCTGAGCATGGACTGGCGGTTCTGAGCAATGTGGCCGGGGCGGCCTGCGGGCCGCCCCGTCGGCAGCGGTGCGCCGGCAGCGGCCACGCGCCGCCATCGGCACCTTAAACTAGCCCGATGGCACGCCTCCCCGACGCCTTCATCGACGACCTGCTGGCCCGGACGGACATCGTCGAGGTGGTCGGCACGCGCGTGCCGCTCAAGCGCCAAGGCAAGGAATACTCGGCGCGCTGCCCGTTCCACGACGAGCGTTCGGCCTCGTTCTACGTTTCGCCGACCAAGCAGTTCTACCACTGCTTCGGCTGCGGCGCGCACGGCACCGCGATCAGCTTCCTGATGAACTACGACCGCCTCGACTTCCTCGATGCGGTGGACGAACTGGCCAAGCGCGTCGGCGTCGAGGTGCCGCGCGACACCCGCGCGCAAACGCAGAACGACGACAGCCGCGACCTGTTCGCCGCGCTCGAAGCGGCCGCGCGCTTCTTCCGCAAGCAGTTGCAGGCCAGCGACAAGGCGCGCGCCTATTTCGCCTCGCGCGGCGTCGATGCCGGCACGATGGAGCGCTTCCAGCTGGGCTATGCACCCGACGGCTACAGCGCGCTCAAGGATGCACTGGGCACCGACGAGCGGCGGATGAAACTGCTCGACCGTGCCGGCCTGTTCTCGAAGAACGACCGCGGCCACGTCTACGACAAGTTCCGTGACCGGGTGATGTTCCCGATCTTCGACCGCCGCGGCCGGCCGATTGCCTTCGGCGGCCGGGTGATGGCCAGGGACGACGGCCCCAAGTACCTCAATTCGCCCGAGACCGCGCTGTTCCACAAGGGCCGCGAGCTGTACGGCTTGTGGCAGGTACGGCAGGCGCACCAGAAGATCGCGCGGCTGATCGTGGTGGAGGGCTACATGGACGTGGTCAGCCTGTTCCAGTTCGGCGTCACCGAGGCGGTGGCCACGCTCGGTACCGCGACCACGCCGGACCATGCCGAACTGCTGTTCCGCAACGCCCCGGACGTGTACTTCTGCTTCGACGGCGACAATGCCGGGCGCAAGGCCGCCTGGCGCGCGCTCGAATCGGTGCTGCCGCGGATGAAGGACGGCCGCCAGGCCTTCTTCCTGTTCCTGCCCGACGGCGAGGACCCGGACACCATCGTGCGCAAGGAAGGCAAGGATGCCTTCGACGCGCGTTTGAAGGATGCGGTGCCGCTGTCGCAGTTCTTCTTCGACGAGCTCACGCGCGAGATCAACCTGTCCACGCTCGACGGCCGCGCACGGCTGGCCGAGCACGCGCGGCCGATGCTGGCGCATATCCCGGACGGCGCGTTCGGCGACCTGATGAAACAGGAACTGGCGCGACTGACCGGCATTGGTGCCACTGCATCCGCAACGGCCATGCCCTCGGCGCCGCCCGTCATGCCTCGACGCAACACGGCGCCTGCACAGAAGCGCAGTCTGGTGCGCAGCGCCATCGTGATCCTGCTGCAGCAGCCGGCTCTGGCGCAGAAAATCGCTCCGCCCTTCCACTTCGCCGAACTGCGCCAGCCGGGCGTGCCTTTGCTGCTGGAGCTGATCGAACTGGTGCATGCCCGCCCGGACCTGAGCACCGGTGCGCTGCTGGAACACTTTGCCGAACGCGAGGAACTGGCCGCATTGCAGAAGCTGGCGGTGCAGCAGATACCCGGCGACGAGGCCTCGTGGACCACCGAGCTGCTCGACGCCGTGGTCCAGCTCGAACGCCAGACCGTGCAGCAACGCATCGACGAACTGTTGGCCAAGCAGCGCGGCAGCGGCCTGGACGAAACCGACAAGTACGAATTGCGCGCCCTGCTGCAGGCACGCCACGCTCCCGCACGCTGACCCGGACCCCGCCGCCCCATGAACCTGCTGCAACGCCTGCGCATCGACCCGTTCACGCTGTACCTGCTCGGCACCGTCACCCTCGCCTCGCTGCTGCCGGTGCACGGCACCTCGGCAAAGTTCATGGACGTGTTCACCGACATCGCCATCGCCGCGCTGTTCTTCATGCATGGCGCCAAGCTCTCGCGCGACGCGATCAAGGCCGGCGCGCTGCATTGGCGGCTGCACCTGACCATCCTCGCCTGCACCTTCGTGCTGTTCCCGCTGCTCGGCTTGCTGCTCAAGCCCGTGGCGCATGCCCTGCTGACGCCGCAGTTGTTCGTCGGCGTGCTGTTCCTGTGCGCGCTGCCGTCCACGGTGCAGTCGTCGATCGCGTTCACCTCGATGGCCGGCGGCAACATCCCGGCGGCAGTCTGCGCGGCGGCGCTGTCCAGCCTGCTCGGCGTGTTCATCACCCCCGCGCTGATGGTGCTGCTGGTCGGCGCACAGGGCGCGATGGCCGACCCGTGGACCGCCATCGGCAAGATTTTGTTGCAGCTGCTGGTGCCCTTCCTCGCCGGGCATTTGCTGCGGCCATGGATCGGCAACTGGGTGGACCGGCACCGCCCGCTGCTGAAATTCACCGATCAGGGCACCATCCTGCTGGTGGTCTACACCGCCTTCAGCGCGGCCGTGATCGAAGGCCTGTGGCGCACCACGCCGCTGCCCTCGCTGCTGGCGGTGGCCGCCGCCGCCGCGTTGCTGCTGGCGGTGGCGATGAGCCTGATCATGTTCACCGCACGCAAGCTCGGTTTCGACCGCGCCGACGAGATCGCGATTGTCTTTTGCGGTTCGAAGAAAAGCCTCGCCACCGGCGTGCCGATGGCCAAGGTGATGTTTGCCGGCGGCAGCCTCGGCGCGATCGTGCTGCCGGTGATGCTGTACCACCAAATCCAGCTGATCGCCTGCTCGTTCGTCGCCCAGCACTATGTCCGCACCGGCCCGACCAACGACGCCGGCAAGGGGAAAAGCTAGTCGGCCGTGATGGCCGGGGGCTAGGCATCCAGCACCGGCAAGGTCAGCACCCTGTCCCACGCCGACGCATCGGCGGCGGTTTCCTGCAAACCAGCGATGGCCTTGCCGCTGCGATCAAGCAGAGCCGTCACCTTGCAGGCACGCAGGCAGGCCACGAATTGGCCACGCACGGCATCGACCTGGATCGACAAGGGTGCCAGATCGGCCAGATGGCGGCCCATCGAAACCGGCGGCTCGATCACCCGACCGTCCGCATCGGTGACGGTCCACGGCGGACGGCGCGTCATCGCATGCATGTTGCCGGTCAGCACGATCACGCGCGTGTCCGGGTGCCCGGCCAGCAAGGCCCGGATGTCGTCGGCCATCGCCGCATCGCGATCTTCCGCCTGCGGATGGTCGAAGGCATGCACGCGGTGAAGCGTCCTCGTTTTTCCG
>DMID01000257.1:0-1281 GCA_003449195.1 Lysobacteraceae bacterium
ATCAGCATCGGCGTGGCCGCATGGCCGGAGCATGCCGATGCGGCGGCGGTGATGGAGGCCGCCGACGCGGCCCTCTATCGGGCCAAGGCCGGTGGCCGCGACCGGGTGATGTCCGGCTAGGAGGAGCCGGTCAGGTTCAGGCTTGCGCGCGCGGCCAGGCGTTGGCGATGCGGCAGAACAGGCGTGCGGTCTGTTCGGCGTCGTAGACCGCCGAATGCGCTTCGTCGGCATCCCATTCCAGCCCGGCAGCGGTGGCGGCGCGGGCCAGCACGGTCTGGCCATAGGCCATGCCGGCCATCGTCACCGTGTCGAACACGCTGAACGGATGGAAGGGGTTGCGCTTGTGTCCGGTGCGGGCGACCGCGGCATTGATGAAACCGAGGTCGAAATGGGCGTTGTGGCCCACCAGGATCGCGCGTTGGCAGCCGTGCTTCTTCACCGCCGCGCGGACCGACGCGAACACGTGGTCCAGCGCGTCCTTCTCGGGTTTGGCAAGCCGGAAGGGGTGGTCGAGCTTGATGCCGGTCACCGCCAGCGAGGCCGGATCGATGTCCAGCCCCGGGGCCGGCACGACATGCGCGCACGAGGTTTCGCCGAGGATGTAGCGGCCGTCGTCGTCGAGGTCGATCGGCACGGCGGCGATTTCGAGCAGGGCGTTGCGCACGGCGTCGAAACCGCCGGTTTCCACGTCGACCACCACCGGCAGGTAGCCGCGGAAACGGCGTGCCATCGGCACGATCGACGGTGCGGGGGTATCGGTCATAGGCCGCACAGCCTAGCAGATCGGCCCCGCCGCGCCGCTTGTGCGGGCGGCGGGGATTCAGTCCCCGCGCGGGCTCAGATCCTGCCCGTGGTGCTGGTTTCGTCGCGCTTGTCGCGCGGCGGCAACGGCTGGTCGCCGTTGATCAGGAACCAGGTGTTCTCGGCGATGTTGGTGGCGTGGTCGCCGATGCGCTCGATGTTCTTGGCCATGAACAGCAGGTGCGTGCACGGGGTGATGTTGCGCGGGTCTTCCATCATGTAGGTGAGCAGCTCGCGGAACAGGCCGGTGTACTGCGCATCGAGCTGGGCGTCGTTGTCGCGCACCTGCAGGGCGCGGGCCACGTCCTTGTCGCGGTAGGCGGCAAGGGCTTCGTGGACGAGTTCGGCCGCCAGTTCGCCCAGTGCGCGCAGGCCGGTGGTATGCGGCATCGGCGGCGCGGCGTTGAGCGCGATGGAACGCTTGGCCACGTTGGCGGCGTAATCGCCGATGCGCTCGATGTCGGCCGGGATGCGCAGGCC
>DMID01000257.1:1363-7476 GCA_003449195.1 Lysobacteraceae bacterium
CATCGGCCCGCGCAGGGCCAGGCGCATCACGTCATGGCTGATCTGCTGCTCAAGCTGGTCGATGGCCTCGTCGTTGGCGATCACCCGGCGCGCCGCGTTGTCGTCGCGGCGGTCGAGCACGTCCAGCGCGGCATGCAGCTGGGCGACGGCCATTTCGCCCATGCGCACGATCTCGCCGACCAGGCGCTGCTGCTCCTCGTCGTAGCTTTTCACGATGTGGTCATTTGCGATGTTCATGGTGGTTCTCTGCCGGGTGTGTTTTCGATGAGGAATGAGGTGGCCGTGCGGCGCGGGCTTCATGGTTCCGCTTGCCCGGCCCGGCCGGTTTTCAGGTGGGCGACCAGCACGCCTTTACGCGGGAATGCATGCGGGCTGCCATCCGTGGCGGTGCTTCGAGGTTGCTTGGGGTGTCGGCCCGGCCGTCCGTGGCCGGCGGTCGCAGCCGATGCCGGCGGGGCATCGGCTGCGGGCGCTCGCTTAGCCGAAGCGGCCGGTGATGTAGTCCTCGGTCTGCTTCTTGTTGGGCTGCGAGAAGATGACCTCGGTGCGGTCGTGTTCGATCAGGTCGCCCAGATACATGAAGGCGGTGAAGTCGCTGACGCGCGCGGCCTGCTGCATGTTGTGGGTGACGATGGCGATGGTGTAGTCGTGCTTGAGCTCCTCCACCAATTGCTCGATGCGGCTGGTGGAGATCGGGTCCAGCGCGGAGGTGGGTTCGTCCAGCAGCAGCACGTCCGGGCGCAGCGCCACGGCGCGGGCGATGCACAGGCGCTGCTGCTGGCCGCCTGACAGGCCCAGCGCGCTCTGCTTGAGCTTGTCCTTCACCTCGGTCCACAGCGCGGCCTGGTTCAGCGCCTGCTCGACGCGCACGTCCATCTCTGCCTTGGACAGGCGCTCGTGGTGGCGGATGCCGTAAGCGATGTTTTCGTAGATCGTCATCGGGAACGGCACCGGCTTCTGGAACACCATGCCGACCTTGCTGCGCAGGCGGTTCATCGGGTACTTCGGGCCGAGGATGTTCTCCCCGTCCAGCAGCACCTCGCCGCGCGCTTCCAGCTTGGGGTACAGCGCGTAGATGCGGTTGAAGATGCGCAGCAGCGTGGACTTGCCGCAGCCGGACGGGCCGATCAGCGCGGTCACGCGCTTCTCGGGAATCTGCAGGTTGATGTCCTTCAGCGCGTGGAACTTGTCGTAGTAGAAGTTCAGGCCGCGCGCTTCCATCTTGACCGGGGCCGGCGGCAGCGTGTCGCGCTCGTCGTGCGGCACGGCGATGCGCTGCACCGGGGCGGAGTGTTGGAGATCGTTCATGGTCGATTCCGGGGCGAGGTTGGTCATGTCAGTCGTTGGAAGGGCGGTGCCGCAGCAGCAGCGCGCGGGCGCCGAGGCTGACCAGCAGCACGAACAGGGTGAGCACCAGTGCGCCGGCCCAGGCCAGCACCTGCCAGCTCTCGTAGGGGCTGCCGGCAAACTGGTTCATCACCACCGGCACCGAGGCCATCGGGCGGAACACGTTGGCGTTCCAGTACTGGTTGCCGAAGGCGGTGAACAGCAGCGGCGCGGTTTCGCCGGAGATGCGGGCCAGCGCCAGCATGATGCCGGTGACGATGCCGGCCGAGGCGCTGCGGTACAGCACCTGTACGGTCACCTTCCACTGCGGGATGCCCAGCGACAAGGCGGCCTCGCGCATCTGCGCCGGTACCAGCCGCAGCATTTCGTCGGTGGTGCGCACCACCACCGGCAGCACGATGAAGGCCAGCGACAGCGCACCGGCGAAGGCCGAGAACTGGCCGCCGGTCTGCATCACGTATAGCGTGTAGATGAACAGGCCGAGCACGATCGACGGCGCCGACAGCAGGATGTCGTTGACGAAACGCACCACGGTGCCGGCCTTGCGCGCGTTGCCGTATTCGGACAGCCACGTACCGGCGGCGATGCCGAGCGGGGTGCCGATCAGCAAGGCCAGCCCGCACATCACCGCGCTGCCGAAGAACGCATTGGCCAGGCCGCCTTCCTGCATCGGGGGCGGGGTCATCCTGGTGAACAGGTCCAGGTTGATGCCGGCGATGCCCTTGGACAGCAGCGTCCACAGGATCCAGCCGAGGAAGAACAGGCCGAACGCGGCGGTCAGGCAGGACAGCAGCAGCGCAAGCGCATTGGTGATGCGGCGGCGCAGGTACAGCCGGTCGGACACGCGGTCGGCGACGGAAGTGGCGGACATGTCAGTTGCCCTCCTTGCGGGCCAGACGCATCAGCATCAGGCGGGCGATGGCCAGCACCACGAAGGTGACGATGAACAGCACGAAGCCGAGCAGCAGCAGGGCCGAGCGGTAGGTTTCGGTGGCTTCGCCGAAGTCGTTGGCGATCAGCGCGGCGATGGTGGTGCCCGGCTCCAGCAGCGAGGCGGAGAGCTGCACGCTGTTGCCGATCACGAAGGCCACCGCCATCGTTTCGCCGAGCGCGCGGCCCAGCCCGAGGAACACGCCGCCGATCACCGCCGAGCGGGTGTAGGGCAGCACGATGTCCCAGCTCACTTCCCACTTGGTGGAACCCAGCGCGTAGGCCGATTCCTTCAGCCGCGTCGGCACGGTGAGGAACACCTCGCGCATCGTCGAGGCGATGAACGGGATCACCATGATCGCCAACACGAAGCCGGCGGTCAGCATGCCGATGCCCAGCGGCGGGCCCTGGAACATCGGGCCGATCAGCGGCAGCTCGCCGAGGTGGTCGTTGAGCCACGGCGTGACGTACTCGGTCATCACCGGCACCAGCACGAACAGGCCCCACATGCCGTAGATGATCGACGGGATGCCGGCCAGCAGCTCGATCGCGGTGCCCACCGGCCCGCGCAGCCAGCGCGGCGCCACTTCGGTGAGGAAGAAGGCGATGCCGTAGCTGATCGGCACGGCGATGACCATCGCGATGAGCGCGGTGACCAGCGTGCCGTAGATCGGGGCCAGCGCACCGAACTTGTTTTCGACCGGGTTCCAGTCGGCGCTGAAGAAGAAGCTCAGGCCCTGCATCTGCAGGGCGTGGCGGCCGCCCCACAGCATCGACAGGCCGGCGCCGGCCAGCGCGATCAGCACGAAGATGACCGCGCCGGTGAGGGCAACCTTGAACATCCGGTCCGCGCGGGCATCGGTCAGATCGCGCGGACGGGGCAGGGCGGCAGTGGCGGAAGCGACGCTCATGGGAGGAGGAAATCCGGTTCCGGTGGGAAGGGCGCAACGGCCGCTCCCGGCACGGAGGCCGGGAGCGGTGTCGGGGTCACGGGGTCTTGAAGGTCGCGGTCCAGTAGGTCTCGACCTGGGTCACCAGTTCCGGCGGCAGCGGCACGTAATCCAGCGCCTTGGCCTGCGCCTGGCCGTTCTCGAAGGCCCATTTGAAGAAGGCCAGCGTGTCGGCGGTGTGCTTGGCGTCCTTGGGCTGCTTCTGCATCAAGGTGAAGGTGATGGCGGTGATCGGCCACGCCTGCTCGCCCGGGGCATCGGTGATGACCAGATCGAAATCCTTGGCGTTGGTCCAGTCGGCCGACGCGGCGGCGGCGGCGAAGCTGTCCGCGCTGGGCTGCACGTATTGGCCGGCGGCGTTGCGCAGCGTCGCGAAGGTCATCTTGTTCTGCAGCGCGTAGGCCAGCTCGACGTAGCCGATCGAGCCCTTGATCTGGGTCACGTACGAGGCCACGCCTTCGTTGCCCTTGCCGCCCACGCCGCCGGGCCACTGCACCGAGGTGCCTTCGCCGATCTTGGCCTTCCAGTCGGCGCTGACCTTGGACAGGTAGTTGGTGAAGTTGAAGCTGGTGCCCGAACCATCGGAGCGGTGCACGACGGTGATCTTGACGTCGGGCAGCTTCAGCGAGGGGTTCAGCGCGGCGATGGCCGGGTCGTTCCACTTGGCGACCTTGCCCAGGAAGATGTTGGCCAGCACGGTGCCGTCCAGCTTCATCGCGCCCGGGGCGACACCCGGCACGTTGAACACCGGCACGATGCCGCCGATCACGACCGGGAACTGGCCCAGGCCGTACTTGGCCAGGTCGGCCGCGTCGAGCGGCTTGTCCGAGGCGCCGAAATCGACCGTGGCCGCCTTGATCTGGGCGATGCCGCCGCCCGAGCCGATGGACTGGTAGTTGATGTGGTTGCCGCTTTTTTCGGCATACGCCGCAGACCACTTGGACAGGACCGGATAGACGAAGCTCGAACCCGCGCCGGTGACGTCGGTGGCGTTGGCGGCAAAGGCGCCTGCAACGAGGGCCAGCGCGAGCGGCAGGCGGACCTTGAGGTTGGAAATCACGGTGGAAGACCTCTTGAGGGAAAAGTTGGGACGGCGCCACACGCCGTGGCCGCAAGATTTGACGTCGGTTCGATGATGGTTTGACGAAGCTTTGATGACGCTTCGATGACATGACGGGCGGCGTGGCGTGCACGCCGTGCCGTGCCGTGCTGTCTTTGTTTCGTCATGTGGATGTCGTGGAAGCGTCATGCGCTTGACGGAATCTTCACAAGTCGCCTGGGCGCCTTCGCTCCTGCCCGTGGCGTATCCACTGAAGACCACCACGGAGAATTCCAGATGCGTTCCCATTTGCTCGCCACGGCGATCATCGCCAGCCTCGGCCTGACTGTCATGCCGTACGCGCACGCCGCCAAGGCAGCCAAGCCCGTCGCCAAGCCGGCGGCGCCGGCCATCACCGCGGCCCAGCTGCAGCAGCTGCAGGCACAGATCGCGTCCCTGCAGGAACAGGTGCAGGCGCTGCAGGCCAAGACCGAAGATCAGCAGGCCCAGCAGGATGCCCAGTCCGAGGTCAACGTGACCCAGGCGCAGGCCATCGAGGCGGCGCAGACGTCCGCCTCCAAGACCGACAGCTTGGCCAAGCTGGTCAACGACAACAAGATCGGCGGCCGGATGTTCTTCGACCTGAGCAACATCGACAAGACCAGTAACGGCAAGGACACCGCCGCCAGCGGCAACGGTTTCGACGTCAAGCGCTTCTACCTGAGCGTGGACCACAAGTTCACCGACGTCTGGTCGGCCAACCTGACCACCGACTTCCAGTACAGCTCGGCCATCGGCAACACCCAGCTGTTCGTGAAGAAGGCCTACGTGCAGGGCAAGTTCGACGACGCCTTCAGCGTGCGCATCGGTTCCTCGGACATGCCGTGGATCCCGTTCGTCGAGAAGTTCTACGGCATGCGCTACGTCGAGAACACCCTCACCGACCGCCTGAAGTTCGGCAACTCGGCCGACTGGGGTGCGCACGCCTTCGGCAACCTGGGCACCGACTTCAACTACGCCGTGTCCGTGGTCAACGGCGGCGGCTACAAGAACCCGGGCCGCAGCAAGGGCCTGGACATCGAAGGCCGCGTGGCCTGGCAGCCCAACGACAACTTCGCCGTGGCCGTCGGCGCCTACTCGGGCAAGCTGGGCAAGGAAACCGACATCGCCGATGCCGAGCACACCTACACCCGCAACGACGTGATGGTGGCTTGGGCCAGCAATGCGTTCCGCATCGGTGGCGAGTACTTCCAGGCCAAGAACCTCAACAACGTCATGACCGTGCCGACCGACAAGGCCAGTGGCTGGTCGGTGTGGGGCAGCGTGCGCCTGGCCCAGCTTTCGGCTGGCGGCGTGAACGCCTTCGCCCGTTACGACAAGACCGACACCAGCAAGACGCTGGACCCGACGCTGAACGACAAGTACTGGAACGTCGGCGTGGAGTTCCCGGTGATGAAGAACTTCAAGCTGGCCACGGTGTACAAGTCCACCCGCGTGCAGAACGACTCGCGCAAGAAGGACGACGACACCAAGGAATTCGGCGTCTGGGGCGACCTGTCGTTCTGATCGCCGCTTGCGGTCACATCGCCGCTTGCATCGAAACGCCGCCTTCGGGCGGCGTTTTCGTTTGGCGGCCGGCAATGTGCCGTCGGCGGCGCGGCGCGTGCCGGCCGGCGCCGGCTCAAGGAGAAAGCAGGGTACGCATCAGCACCCGCGTGATCGCCGGCTTATCGGCCTTCAGGCAGACCTGCGCGTTGGGCGTGCCGGCGGCCTCGCGGGTCATGCCGGCGGAGTCCACTTCCAGCCGCAGCGGCACGGTCGGGCAGGTGGACGGATCGACCAGCGCC
>DMID01000093.1 GCA_003449195.1 Lysobacteraceae bacterium
TCACCGACATGCCGCAGATGGTGGCGCTGTACAACGGCATGGGCGGCGGTTCGGCCGCGGCGCTGGCGGCGGTAGTGCTGTTCGAGCGCGGCGGCGAAGGCGGCAGCCTGCTGCATCAGGTGGTCACCGTGCTCGGCGCGCTGATCGGTTCGGTGTCGCTGGCCGGTTCGCTGGTCGCGTGGGCCAAGCTCGACGGCCGGATGAAGAGCGCGTGGCGCTTCAAGGGCCAGCGCGAGTTCAACCTCGTCGTGTTCATCGCCACCTTGGTGCTGGGCGGCATCACCATTGCGTCCGGCGACGGCATGCTGGTGTGGCCGCTGCTGTTCTTCGTGCTGGCGCTGGCTTTCGGCGCGTTGATGACGCTGCCGATCGGCGGTGCCGACATGCCGGTGGTGATCTCGCTGTACAACGCCTTCACCGGCCTGGCGGTGGCGCTGGAGGGATTTGCCCTGCAGAACCCGGCGCTGATGATTGCCGGCATGGTGGTCGGTTCGGCCGGCACGCTGCTGACCTTCCTGATGGCCAAGGCGATGAACCGCTCGCTGGCCAACGTGTTGTTCAGCAATTTCGGCGAGGCTTCCGGCGGCGGGCAGGCGGTGGAAGGCGAGATGAAATCGGTCGATGCCGGCGACGCGGCGGTGACGATGCGCTACGCCAGCAGCGTGATCGTGGTGCCCGGCTACGGTCTGGCGGTGGCGCAGGCGCAGGCCAAGCTGTTCGAATTCGTCAAGCTGCTGCAGGCCGGCGGCGTGGACGTGAAGTTCGCCATCCACCCGGTGGCGGGGCGCATGCCCGGGCACATGAACGTGCTGCTGGCTGAAGCTGGCGTGCCCTACGACATGATCTACGACATGGACGACATCAACGAGAACTTCGCCGCCACCGACGTGGCGCTGGTGATCGGTGCCAACGACGTGGTCAACCCGGCCGCGCGCACCGACAAGAGTTCGCCGATCTACGGCATGCCGATCCTCAACGTGGACCAGTCCCGGCAGATCTACGTGATCAAGCGCGGCAAGGGCCGCGGCTATGCCGGCATCGAGAACGCGCTCTTCTACCAGAAGAACTGCGACATGGTGTACGGCGATGCGCTGGCCGTGCTCAATGAAATGGTGCAGGCGGTGAAGGCGCTGGGCGAGTGAGCCCGGCGCCGTGGGCACTGCCGTTGTCGTTTCCAATCACCCCGTGAAGGCGGCCGGAGCCGCAAAACAAGGAGCAGGACATGAGCATTGAAGGCAAGGTTGCGCTGGTCACCGGCGCCGGACAGGGCATCGGCCGCGGCATCGCGCTGCGGCTGGCGCGCGATGGCGCCGATGTCTGCCTGGTGGACGTGAAGGCGGACAAGATCGAGGCGGTCGCCGGCGAGATCCGCGCGCTCGGCCGCAAGGCTGCCACGTTCGTCGCCGACATTTCCAGGCGCGACCAAGTGTTTGCCGCGGTCGATCATGCGGAGAAGGCGCTGGGCGGCTTCGACATCATGGTCAACAACGCCGGCATCTGTCAGGTCAATCCGCTGGCCGAGGTGACGCAGGAAGAGGTCGAGCGCATCTACGGCATCAACGTGCAGGGCACCTTGTGGGGCATCCAGGCGGCAGCGGCCAAGTTCAAGGCGCGCGGGCAGAAGGGCAAGATCGTCAATGCCAGTTCGATCGCCGGCCATGAGGGCTACGCGTTGCTGGGCGTGTATTCGTCCACCAAGTTCGCGGTGCGCGCGCTGACTCAGGCTGCCGCCAAGGAGCTGGCATCCTCGGGCATCAACGTCAATGCGTATTGCCCCGGCGTGGTCGGTACCGACATGTGGGTGGACATCGACAAGCGCATGGCCGAGGTGACTGGTGCCAAGGTCGGCGAGACCTACGACAAGTTCGTCGGCGGCATCGCGCTGGGGCGGGCCGAGACCCCGGACGACGTGGCCGCGCTGGTGTCCTACCTGTCCGGTCCGGATTCGGACTACATGACCGGCCAGGCCGTGCTGATCGACGGCGGCATGGTCTATCGTTGATCGGCATGCGTTGGCTGAATTCGCGGGGAACAAATCCCCGCGAATTCATGGGCTTGTTTGCCATTGCTGACAAGGCGCATGTAATCTTGTGCCGATGAAACGCGCCTATTCCGTCTGTCTGCTGGCCCTTGCGCTGGCAGCCTGTGCAAGCAGGCCGCCCAAGGCCGATGTCCCCCCAGGTGCGGTTGCCGCATCGAAGCATGGCCATCACGGTCACAAGACCGCTCCGGCAGAAGCGGTGCCCGAGACGCCGCAGGCGCAGCCGCCGGTGGATCTGGCGCCGGTGCCGTTCGCGCAGGCACGGGCCGCGTTCGTGCGGGACACCGCGGCGCGCTACGGCATCGACCCGGACGTGATCGAGGCGACGCTGGCCCGGGCCCAGGTGCTCGACAGCGTGATCGCGGCGATGTCCCGGCCGGCCGAGCGGGTCAAGCCGTGGAGCGAGTACCGGCCGATGTTCATCACCCAGGCTCGCATCGACGGCGGCCGCCGCTTCATGGACGCCCACCGCGACGCGCTGATGCGGGTGCAGGCAAGCACCGGCGTGCCGGCCGAAGTGATCGTGGCCATCATCGGCGTGGAGACCAGCTACGGCGCCAACACCGGCCGTTACAAGGTGCTCGATGCACTGTACACGCTGGCCTTCAACTATCCGCGCAGCGGCGACCCGGCCAAGGCCGAGCGCGAGATGCGCCGCGAGCTGTTCTTCCGCGACGAACTGGCGCAGCTGTTCGCTCTGGGCAAGGAGGAAGGCTTCGACGTGTCCACCCTGACCGGCAGCTACGCCGGCGCGATGGGGCTGGGCCAGTTCATGCCGTCCAGCTACCGCCAGTACGCGGTGGATGGCGACGGCGACGGCAAGCGCAACCTGTTCACCGATCACGATGACGCATTCGCATCGATCGCCAACTACTTCGTGAAGAAGGGCGGTTGGCAGGCCGGTGGCGAAGTCGTCGCCCGGGCCCGGCTCGACGATGGCCGCGAGGAATTCAACCCGGCCGACTGGACGCCGACCTGGACGCTGGGCGATCTGGCGCGCCGCGGCTACCACGCAACCGACCCGGTGCAGGCCAGCGCCCGCGCCACGCCGGTGACGCTGGATGGCAGCGACGGCAAGCAGTACTGGCTGGGCTTCCGCAATTTCTACGCGATCACCCGCTACAACAACTCCAAGATGTACGCGATGGCCGTGTACCAGCTCTCGCAGGCCATCGCCGGCAAGGAGATCCCCGCCGCATGAACACGAGCACCCGCGCCCTCGTCCTGTCGATGCTGGCGCTGGTGCTGGCAGCCTGCAGCAGCGTGCCGAAGAAGGGCGCGCCACCGCAGGCGAGCGGCAAGCATGCGGCCTCCGCGCCGGTGGCGAGCACCTGGCCCACCGAGCCGGTGCCGGCCGGCTGCAAGGGCTCCCCTTATGCCAAGGCGCAGGAAGACGCCTCCAAGCGCGGCAATTACACGGCCGGCGGTCTGTATGCGCCCGGCGTGCGCGACAGCGTGTCGGGGATCAGCATCGACGTGGCCTGCATCCCCGAGCCGCTGGTGACCGACGAGCCGCATTCGAATTACGGCAACCGCAGCCCCTACGTGGTGCTGGACAAGCAGTACACCGTGCTGGATTCGGCCCGCGGCTACGACGAGACCGGCACCGCCTCGTATTACGGCAGCAAATTCCACGGGCGCCTGACCTCCAATCGCGAGGTCTACGACATGTACGCCTACACGGCCGCGCACAAGACGTTGCCGTTGCCCAGCTTCGCGCGGGTGACCAACCTGGACAGCGGCGAGTCGGTGATCGTGCGGGTCAACGACCGCGGCCCGTTCCATGACGACCGGTTGATCGACCTGAGTTATGCCGCGGCGGTGCGTCTGGGCATCGCGCTCAACGGCACCGGCCGGGTCGAGGTGAAGGGGCTGACGCCGGAAGACATGCTGACCGACGGCAAGCTGATCGGCACGGTCGCGAAAAACGACCGCCGCCCGCCCGCCGTGGCGGCCAGTGCCGGCAAGACGGCCGAGGTCAGCCGGATCGACCGGCTCGTGGCCGATCTGCCGGCCAGATCCGGTACGGCCAATGCGCGCCCTGCCAGGACGGCGACGCCCGTGGC
>DMID01000189.1 GCA_003449195.1 Lysobacteraceae bacterium
TGCGCCGTTCCAGCGTGGCCAGCGTGGCCTGCGAGGCGATCAAGTCGAGCCCGGCGATGGCGGTGGGCATCGCCAGCTCGGCCAGTGCGGGCGGTGCGGGGTCGAACAGGTCCACCACGCCGCGTGGCGCCGGTTCGTCCGGCACGCCGAACGCGCGCGTCAGCGAGGAGTGCGGGTCCAGGTCGAGCATCAGCACGCGCAAACCGCGCGAGGCCAGCCCGCGGCCGATCGAAAGCGTGGTGGTGGTTTTGCCCACGCCGCCCTTCTGGTTGGCGATTGCCCAGGTTCTCATCGTTCCATCCCGTGCCGGCGGTCGTGTGGAAATGGCATGCGAATCACGGCGTAGCGCCCTCCTGGTGGTCGCCGGGCATGACGCCGGAAAGCTGCTCCGGTGTTTCGACATGGCGTGGCGGCGGCGTGGCCATGATGATCAGCACCACCCGGCGGTTGGCATTGCGGCCGGCCTCGGTGTCGTTGCTCTGGTGCGGCTTGTATTCGCCGTAGCCGATCATCGCCAGTCGGTCCGGCGCGATGCCCTTGGCGGCGAAAAGATGCACGACGCTGGCAGCCCGCGCGGCCGACAGTTCCCAGTTGGAGGGGAAGCGCAGGGTGCTGATCGGGCGGTCGTCGGTATACCCCTCGACACGGATCGAATTGGGCACGTCCACCAGCACGTCGGCCAGCTTGTCCAGGGTGGCCTGCGCGCTGGCGTCCAGCGTGGCTTCGCCGGTGTCGAACAGGATGTCGCTGTTGATCTCCACCTCCAGCCACAGGCCGGTGCGGCGGATCGCGATCAGCTTCTGGTCGATCAGCGGCGACAGCGATTTGGCGAGGTTGTCGGCAATCGTGCCCAGCTGCTTGCTGGATTGCCCGAGCGAGGCCGCGTCCAGCGGGAAGTCGCGGTTCTGCGAGGCCACCGAGGCCAGCATGGTGGGGTCGACCAGGGTCGGGATGACGGCCTGGATCGGGCTGGGGCGGTCGAGGATGGAGCTGGCCGACTGCGCATCGCGCGACGGGATCGGCCGCGCCGCGTTGGCGCCGCCGCCGAGGGCGATCTTCAGCGAGGCGGCGACGATGCGGTACTTGTCCACGTTGATCGAGGAGATCGCGTACATCACCACGAAAAACGCCAGCAGCAGCGTCATCAGGTCGGCATAGGGGATCGACCAGGCTTCGTGGTTCAGGTGATCCTCGTGCTTCTTGCGGCGTGCCATCGATGGCCTCGCTCAGTCCAGGAAGCCGGACAGCTTGGATTCGATGTTGCGCGGGTTTTCGCCCTGCGCGATGGAGATCAGCCCCTCCACCAGCATCGAACGCTCGCTGGCCTGCGCTGCGATCACGCTCTTGAGCTTGGCCGAGGCCGGCAGGAAGAACAGGTTGGCCGAGGCGATGCCGTAGATGGTGGCGGTGAATGCGGCGGCGATGCCGTGGCCGAGCTTGCTCGGGTCCTGCAGGTTCTTCATCACCGCCATCAGGCCGAGCACAGCGCCGATGATGCCCAGCGTCGGCGCATACACGCCCATGCTCTCGAACATCTTGGCGGCGGCGGTGTCGTGTTCTTCCCGGTTGTCGATGTCGATTTCCAGGATGCGGCGGATGGTGTCCGGCTCCACGCCGTCCACCAGCATCTGCATGCCCTTGCGCACGAACGGGTCGTACTGCTCCTCGATCATCGGCTCCAGCCCGAGCAGGCCCTGCTTGCGGACCATGTTGCTCCAGTCGACGATGTCGCCGAGCAGCTCCTGACGGCGGTCCGGCGGCGGCGCGAAGATCCATTTCAGGATCGACAGGCCGCGCCGGGCGACATGCGGGCGCACATGCACCAGGATCGCGGCAATGGTGCCGATGATGACGATGACGAAGGCGGCGGGAGACCACAGGCCGGACAGGCCCGCGCCCTTGAGCACGCTGCCGCCCATCAGGGCGGCGATGGCCAGGATCAGTCCGATGATGCTGAGAATATCCATGCGTCTGGTATCGGCGGAGGGGGCGGAGTCTTGAATCGCCGGCGCGGGCGCACGGCTTTCGGGTACGACGCGTGCAAGTTCCGTGCCGCGCGTGCGGCACGGGTTTCCGCCGCGCTCAGCCGCGCAGGCCGTCCACGTCGAGGATCAGCGCGATGCTGCCGTCGCCGATCAGGGTGGCGCCGGCGTAGCCCTTCAGGCCGCGCACCGCATGCGGCAGCGGCTTGATCACCACCTCCTCGCGCCCGCGCACCTGGTCGACGATCAGGCCGAAGCGCTGGTCGCCGCATTGCAGGACCACGATGGTCAGCAGCGCCTCGTTGCGCGCGGGCAGGCCGAGCCAGCGGCGCAGGTCGATCAGCGGCATCGTGGCGGATTGGCGGTCCAGCATCGGCTTGCCGTCGAACCAGTGCAGCTTGTCGGCCGGGGCGTGCAGCACTTCCATCACCCGCGCCAGCGGCAGGGCATAGGTGGCATCGCCGGACTGCACCAGCAGCGTCGGCAGGATCGCCAGGGTCAGCGGCACGCGGATGATGAAGCGGCTGCCCTTGCCGATCTCGGACTGGATCTGGATCTGCCCGCTCAGCTCGCGGATGCGCGAACTGACCACGTCCATGCCGACGCCGCGCCCGGAGATGTCGGTGACCTCGGTCTTGGTCGAGAAGCCCGGCAGGAAGATCAGGTTGAGGCATTCCTCGGTGCTCAGGCGCGAGGCGGTGTCGTTGTCGATCAGGCCCTTCTCGCGGGCCTTGGAGCGCAGCCGCTCCGGGTCGATGCCGGCGCCGTCGTCGCGGATCTCGATGGTGACGTAGTCGCCTTCCTGCTGGGCCGACAGGCGCACGTGGCCGACCCGCGGCTTGCCGAGGTTCTCGCGCACGCTGGGCAGCTCGACGCCGTGGTCGATGGCGTTGCGGACCAGGTGCACCAGCGGATCGTTGAGCGCCTCGACCAGGTTGCGGTCCAGCTCGGTTTCGGCGCCGACCAGCTCCAGGTCCACTTCCTTGGACAGCGAGCGGGCCACGTCGCGGGCCACCTTCGGGAAGCGCGAGAACACCTTGCTGACCGGCTGCATGCGGGTGCGCATCACCGCCGACTGCAGGCGCGCGGTGGCGATGTCCAGGTTGCTGACCGCGCGGTGCAGCTCCTCGTCCTGGATGCGCGCGCGCAGGGTCTTGAGGCGGTTGCGCGACAGCACCAGTTCGCCGACCAGGTTGA
>DMID01000042.1 GCA_003449195.1 Lysobacteraceae bacterium
GGTGATGGCCCGCGCCTTGGCCGATCTCGGCGTGGACGTCATCGAGACCGGCTTCCCGGCCAGCTCGCAATCCGACCGCGAGGCCACCGCCGCCATCGCGCGCGAACTGCGCCAGACCCGCCTGTGCGTGCTTTCGCGCTGCCTGCCCGGCGACATCGAGGCCTCCGCGCGTTCGCTCGACGGCGCCGCACTGCCGCGCATCCACGTGTTCCTGTCCACCAGCCCGCTGCACCGCGAGCACAAGCTGCGCATGAGCCGCGAACAGGTGCTCGAATCGGTGCACAAGCACGTGACGCTGGCGCGCGGCTACGTGGACGACATCGAATTCTCCGCCGAGGATGCCACCCGCACCGAAGAGGATTTCCTCGCCGAAGTGGTGGCCACTGCAATCGCCGCCGGCGCCACCACGATCAACCTGCCCGATACCGTGGGCTTCACCACGCCGGACGAGATCCGCGGCATGTTCTCGCGCCTGATCGCCGGCGTGCCCGGCACGAAGGACGTGATCTTCAGCGCGCACTGCCACAACGACCTGGGCCTGGCCGTGGCCAACTCGCTGGCCGCCATCGAAGGCGGCGCGCGTCAGGTCGAGGTATCGGTCAACGGCATCGGCGAGCGCGCCGGCAACTGCGCACTGGAAGAACTGGCGATGGTGCTGAAGGTGCGCGGCGCCTATTACGGTGCCGACACCGCGATCGACACCCGCCGCATCGTGCCGACTTCGCAGTTGCTGACCCGATTGGTCGGCATGCCGGTGCAGCGCAACAAGGCGGTGGTCGGCGCCAACGCCTTCGCCCACGAGTCGGGCATCCACCAGCATGGCATGCTGCGCCACCGCGGCACCTACGAAATCATGCGTCCGGAGGACGTGGGCTGGGAGTCCTCGCAGATGGTGCTGGGCCGCCACAGCGGCCGCGCCGCGGTGGAAGCGCGGCTGCGCGCGCTCGGCTACTGGCTGGAAGAGGACGAGCTGCCGCTGGTGTTCGAGCGCTTCAAGGCCCTGTGCGAGCAGCAGCGCGTGGTCACCGATGCCGACCTGCGCACGCTGATGCAGGGCAGCGCCGGCGAGAGCGAGGGCTACCGGCTCTCCTCGATGACGGTCAGCAACGTCGGCCAGCAGGGCGACAGCAACGGCCGCGCCAGCGCGCAGGTGGAACTGTCCGACCCGGAAGGCAAGCGCGTGTCCGAAACGGCCGAAGGCGACGGCCCGGTCGATGCCCTGTTCGCGGCGCTGTCGGCCGCCACCGGCGTGCAGTTGACGCTGGAAAGCTACCAGGTGCACAGCGTCGGCGTCGGTGCCGATGCGCGCGGCGAAGCCAGCCTCAGCGTCACCCATGAGGACGTGGGTTACGAAGGCACCGGTACCAGCAGCGACATCATCGAAGCCAGCGCGCTGGCATGGCTCGACGTCGCCAACCGCCTGCTGCGCCAGCGCAGCACGCTCGCTCCGGCCGGCGCTGCCGCCATGGCGTGACCCGGCAGGCCGTTCCCGGAGCACGATGCTCCGGGGATGGCCGCGCCGCTCCCGTGACCGTGACCGTGACCGTGACCGCGCTCCCGCCACGGCGGCCCCTTCCCCCCGATTCCGGCAAGACCACATCCATTCCATGAACGCAGCTCCCCGCACCCTGTTTGACAAGCTGTGGGACGCGCATGTCGTCGTCCCCGAAACCGACACCGCTCCGGCGGTGCTGTACATCGACCTGCATCTGATCCACGAGGTCACCTCGCCGCAGGCCTTCACCGAGCTGGCCTCGCGCGGCCTCAAGCCGCGCCGGCCGGACCGCACCAAGGCAACGATGGACCACTCCACGCCGACCCTGCCGGCCGGCCCGGACGGCAAGCTGCCCTACTACACCGAAGCCTCGGAGAAGCAGGTCGACACGCTGGAGCGCAATTGCCGCGAACACGGCATCGAGCTGTTCGACATGGCCTCGCCCAACCGCGGCATCGTCCACGTCATCGCGCCGGAGCAGGGCTTCACCCAGCCGGGCATGACCATCGTCTGCGGCGACAGCCACACCAGCACGCACGGCGCGTTCGGCTCGCTGGCCTTCGGCATCGGCACCAGCGAGGTCGGCCACGTGCTGGCCACCCAGTGCCTGTTGCAGCGCAAGCCGAAAACCATGTCGGTCACCGTGGACGGCGCGCTGGCGCCGGGCGTCGGCGCCAAGGACGTGGTGCTGCACGTGATCGGCCAGATCGGCGTCAATGGCGGCACCGGCCACGTCATCGAGTTCCGCGGCAGCGCGATCGAGGCGATGGACATGGAAGCGCGCATGACCTTGTGCAACATGTCCATCGAGGCCGGCGCCCGCGCCGGCATGGTGGCACCGGACCAGACCACCTTCGATTACGTCGCCGCCACCCCGCGCGGGCCGAAGGGTGCCGAGTTCGACGCCGCCGTCAGCTACTGGAAGACCCTGCGCAGCGACGACGGCGCGCGCTTCGACGTGGACGTGCGCGTGGATGCCGCCGACATCCGCCCCACCCTGACTTGGGGCACGCACCCGGGCACCG
>DMID01000025.1 GCA_003449195.1 Lysobacteraceae bacterium
CTGCATCGGCCTGGCCCTGGGTGCCGAAGCCGGCGCCGCTGGTGGCCTCGATCTGGGCGATCTGCACCGAACCAGCCGGCGGCACGTCGTACAGGCGCACCGTGGCCGGGTCCACCGGCGCACGCGGCGAGGCCAACATCGTCCGGTTGACGCTGCCGCAGGCAACCAGCCCGACGGCAACCAGGATTGCCAACAGGATCGGCATGGCGGGAAAACGCTGCCGGGACGTCATGACCTGCTCCGATGGCCGTCTGCGGCCGCATGGGTTGGCCGCATCATGCCGCGAACCACCCCGGCCCGCGATGAACGCCGGCCGACCGCCGCCGATGCGCTATCGTGCCGCACGCATCCCGACCCACCCAAGGAGTGACGAAGAAATGGGCATCATCAGTCTGTTGTGGGGCATCGTGTCGATGCTGTGGATGATTCTGGCCTTGATCCCGCTGCTGGGCTGGGGCAACTGGTTNNACTGGTTCCTGATCCCGTTCGCCGCACTCGGTGCCATCGTCGCCGCCATCGGCATCGCGCTGACCGCGCCGGAAAAACGCGGCCGCGCCAAGGCCGGGCTGGTGCTCAACGGCATCGTCATCGTGGTCGGGATCGGCCGGCTGCTGCTGGGCGGCGGCATAATCTGAGCCATCCGCTCCACCCGCGTCCCTCCCCATGATCCTCCGTCCCCGGCCCACCGGCTGGCAGCTGCTGTACATCCTGCGCGGTTCCATCGTCCCGGCGGTGGCGCCGAAAGTGCTGGCCATCTTCGTGCTGGCCGTCGGCGTCTCCGCGCTGGGCGAGCTGTGGCATCCGGTCGGCATCGAGCGCGTCAGCGTGGCGCCGTTCTCGCTGGTCGGGCTGGTACTGACCATCTTCCTGAGCTTCCGCAACAACGCCTGCCACGAGCGCTGGTGGGAAGGCCGCAAGCAATGGGGCCAGTTGATCGTGGAGACCCGCAGCCTGGCGCGCGAATGCGCCACCCTGATGCCCGGCGACGCAACCTTGCGCACGCGCATGCTCCGCAACGCGATCGGTTTTGCCCACGCCTTGGCGGCACGCCTGCGCGGCAAGGACATGCAGACCGTCGCGCGGCCCTGGATCGACGATGCGCAGGCGCTCGCTTCCCGGCAAAACACGCCGGACCTGCTGCTGACGCGCATCTCCGCCGATCTCGCCGCAGCACACCGGGCCGGCGCCATCGACAGCATCCTCTATGGCGTGCTCGAACAGCGCGTCACCGCGATGGCCGGCATCCAGGCCGCCTGCGAGCGCATCGCCGGCACGCCGCTGCCGTTTGCCTACACGCTGCTGCTGCACCGCTGCGCATGGCTGTTCTGCGTGCTGCTGCCGTTCGGCCTGGCCACCACGCTGGGCTGGGCCACGCCGGTCGTTTCGGCGGTGCTGGCCTATGCCTTCTTCGGGCTGGACCAGCTGGGCGACGAAACCGAGGAGCCGTTCGGCACCGAGCCCAACGACCTGCCGCTGGATGCCATCGTGCGCACCATCGAGATCGACCTGCTCGACAGCCTGGGCGTGCGCCCGCTGCCCGAGCCGCTGCAGCCGCGCGGCTACCAGTTGACCTGAACGCTCCACACCCGGCGATGCAGGCCTGATCCGGATCAAGGGCCGCGGCAGGGCCGGGCGTATCATGCCGGGCCTCGCTTCGAGGAACCCGCCATGAGCTACCCCATCGACCGCCCCCGCCGCATGCGCCGCGACGATTTCTCGCGCCGGCTGATGCGCGAACACGTGCTGACCGCCAACGACCTGATCCTGCCGGTGTTCGTGCACGAGGAGAAAGGCCGCGCGCCGGTGCCGTCGATGCCGGGCGTCGAACGTCTTTCGATCGACGAGCTGCTGCGCGTGGGCGAACAGGCACTGGAGCTGGGCGTGCCGTTGATCGACCTGTTCGGCGTGCCCGACCCCGCCGGCAAGACCGCCGATGGCCGCATCGCCTGGGACGAGGACGGCATCATCCAGCGTGCCATCCGCGCGCTGAAGACGCACTTCCCCGAGCTGGGCGTGATGAGCGACCAGGCGCTGGACCCGTACACCACCCACGGCCAGGACGGGCTGATCGACGGCAGTGGCTACATCCTCAACGACGAAACCGTCGCGGCGATGGTGCGGCAGTCGCTCTCGCACGCCGCCGCCGGCGTGGACGTGCTTTCGCCCAGCGACATGATGGACGGCCGCATCGGCGCCATCCGCAGCGCGCTGGAAGCGGCCGGCTTCATCCACACCAAAATCATGGCCTACAGCGCCAAGTACGCCAGCGCGTTCTACGGCCCGTTCCGCAGCGCGGTGGGCAGCGCCGGCAACCTCGGCAAGGGCAACAAGTTCACCTACCAGATGGACCCGGCCAACTCGGACGAGGCGCTGCACGAAGTGGCGCTGGACCTGGCCGAAGGCGCGGACATGGTGATGGTCAAGCCGGGCCTGCCCTACCTGGACGTGCTGTACCGGGTGAAGCAGCAGTTCCGCCGCCCGACCTACGCGTATCAGGTCAGTGGCGAGTACGCGATGATCAAGGCCGCTGCCGGCAATGGCTGGATCGACGAACGCGCCGTGGCAATGGAAGCGCTGGTGGCGTTCAAGCGCGCCGGTGCCGATGGCATCCTGACCTATTACGCTCTCGACGCCGCGCGCTGGCTGCGCGAAGGCTGAGAGCATGACCGGGGCCGCCGCGCGCATCCGCCCGCTGCGTCGCGACGACGCAGCCGAAGCGGCGCGCCTGTGCGGCCAACTCGGCTATCCGGTCGATGCGGCGACGATGGCGACGCGACTGGCGGCCGTGCTGGAGCGCCCGGCCACGCATGCCGTGTTCGCCGCCGCCGGTGCCACCGACGATGGCCACCTGCTCGGCATGGTGGCCATCGAATGGCGGCTGATGATCGAGGCGGGCGAGCAGGCCGAGATCGTCGCGATGGTGGTCGATGCCGTTGCACGCCGCACCGGTCTCGGCCGGCACCTGATCGACGCTGCCTGCGCCTGGGCCAGGCAGCGGGGTGCGGCCAGCGTATGCGTGCGCTCGAACATGCTCCGTGCCGAAGCGCATGCGTTCTACCCGAGTCTGGGTTTTGCGCATGGCAAGACCCAGCACGTCTACGTGAAGCCGTTGTCGGCGGCCGGCATGTGACACAGCGGTTAAACTCGGGACGGAAGGCCCGATGCACTGCGGCATCGGCCGACATCGTTCGAGGTCCGCATGTCCATTTCGCACTACGCCGTCTTCGGCCACCCCATCGCCCATTCGCTGTCGCCGCACATCCACGCCGCCTTCGCGACGCAGGCCGGCATCGCGATGGACTACCGTGCCATCGATGCCGCACCGACCGAGTTCGCCTCCGCGCTGGATGCCTTCGCCACCGCCGACGGGCGCGGCGCCAACGTCACCCTGCCGCTCAAGGAAGCCGCGTACATGCTGTGCGCCACGCTCGACGCACGTGCCCAGCGCGCCGGCGCGGTCAACA
>DMID01000216.1 GCA_003449195.1 Lysobacteraceae bacterium
TCCCCAACCCTCCCCTTGCCTATGACAAAGGGAGGGAGTGAATCAACGATCCAGACTCACCCGCACGCTGCCCGAATGCGACTGGATCGAAATATCACCGTCGCCGCCGCCAATCCGCGCGTCCAGGTTCTTGCCCGGCCCGTAACGCGGGCTCTCCACCTGGCCTACGTCGGAGCGGATGCTGCCGCTGAAGGTGCTGACCTTGAGCTGCGCCGAGGTATTGGCCGGCAAGCCGAGTGATACCGAGCCACTCACCGTCTCCAGATTGACCCGGCCACCCGGCTGCAGGCCCGCACTGCGCACGCCCACGCTGCCGGATACCGACTCGGCACTGAGCCGCTGCACCTTGGCCAGGTCCAGGGTGATACCGCCAGACACAGTATTGGCCGAGACCTCACCGCCGCTGGCGCCGGCTGCATTGATGCCACCGCTGACTGTCCGCGTCTCCAGGCGCGACGTCTGCAGCTGCGAGCGGATCGCGCCGCTGACCGTGGTCANNCCATTGGCGGTGATGCTGCCGCTGACGGTGGAGCTCTGCAGACGACGCAGGTCCACATCCGCGACATCCACGCCCGCACTGACGGTACTGGTCTGCAACTGCGCGGCGCGCGGCACCCGCAATTCCAGCACCGCACCGCGACTGCTGTGGCTGTTCTGCGGGTAAACCACTTTCAACGCCACCCGATTGGCACTGCTTTCTACTTCGAGCCGCTGGCCCTCGCCCAGTGAGCCGGTCAGCTGTACTTCGTTGCGGTCCCAGCCACGCACGGTGACCGAGCCGGCCACATTGCTCAGCTCCACGCGGCCGCCGCTGGACAAGGGCAGGTTACGGTTGACCGCGGTCTGCGCGAACGCGCTGGTCAATGGGGCCAACAGCAGTGCGGTGGCGATCAGATGGCGCATACAAGCTTTCATCAGGTGCTCCTTCATGTCGAAAGTCCGGTCGGGTTCACGCCCTTGCGGGTAAGTTCAAGCCGCAGCGCATAGGTGCGCTGCAACTGGCCAAGCAGAAAGGCGGCATCGGGACTTTGCGCGATGGCGCTGCGGATGCTGCCAGCGCTTTCGTCCAGCTCGCGCAGGGCCGGCTGCAGCTCGGCCGCCACGTCCTGCTGTGGCAGCGTGGCCATCGCCTGCCGGTATTGGTAGGTGATCGTATTGGCCTGATGCTGCAGGGACGATTCCTCGGACGCCACGGCTGCCGGTGGCTGCTGCGGCAACCACAGAACCCCCGCTCCCGCGATCAGCGCCACGATCACCGCGGCTGCGCCATAGCGCGGCCAGCGCCGCTGCATGCGCCTTGGGGCCGCTGCGTTCAGCGCCGGGGCGGCAGGGGCCTGCTGGAAACGGGGTGTCTGCTCCAGCTCTGCGGCAATGCGCTGCCAGACGGCCGCCGGTGCCACCCGTTCGGATGGCAGGCCGCGTAAACGTTGGGCCAACGCATCATCGTGATCGTCGTCGTGAATATTCATCCTGCGTCTCCAAGCCGCGTGCGCAGCAAGCTGCGCGCGCGATGCAACTGTGCCTTGGAGCTGCCGACAGCCATCTGCAGTTCCACGGCGATTTCCTGGTGTTTCCAGCCCTCGATGTCATGCAGCACCAGCACTGCACGGGCGCGCGGCGGCAGCGTAAGCAGCGCGCGCTCCAGATCCATGCCCGTGGCATGGCAACGCGGCGTGTCAGTCATTTCGGCCAACAGGTCCATCCCTGATTCCCCGATGTCGAGCGATTCAAACGTGGTTGCCCGCAACTCCATCAAGGCCGTATTCACCGCCAACCGGTGCAACCAGGTGGACAATGCGCTCTCGAAGCGAAACTGCGGCAGCTTGCGCCAGGCCTGGATGAAGGTCTCCTGCAGCACATCCTCGGCACGCGCGGCGTTGCCGCCACACAGCCGCCACAGCAAGGCGTACAGCCGCGGTGAATGACGCCGGTAGATGCGCTCATAGGCGCGGGTGTCGCCGTCCGCGGCGGCACGGGCCAACGCAGCGTCATCCACGGCGGGCGGTGAGGGAGCAGTGGCAGTCACGGTGGCGTCGAGCATATCCATTGGATGCGGCAAGCAGGAAAAAGGTTTAAACCCGAATCAGGTTTTGCCAAAGCGGCCGGCAAGTGCGCCTCGACTGGCAGCAAATGCCGCACTGGCCGACAATCGCCGCTCGCCAAACCGTTGCCGCCCCATGTTGCGTACCCCCGCCCTGCTGCTTTGCGCCGCCCTTGCCCTGGCCGGCTGCACCAGCGCCCCGCTCGCCATCGAAACGCCTGCCAGCACTCCACGCATGCCCCAGCAAGCACTGGCGCCGGTGATCCTGGTTTCCATCGATGGTTTCCGCAACGACTACCTGGACCGCAACCAGACCCCGAACCTGGCAGCCATGGTGGCCGGCGGCGCCCGTGCCGAGTACATGCGCCCGTCGTATCCATCGATCACCTTCCCCAACCACTACACCCTGGTCACCGGCCTGCGCCCGGACCACCACGCCATCGTCCACAACATGATGAGCGACGATGCACTCGGCGACTTCCGCGTTGCCGATGCCAATTCGACCCAGGATGCGCGCTGGTGGGCCGGCACGCCGTTGTGGGTGAGCGTGGAGCGCAGCGGCCGGGTCAGTGCCTCGTGGGCCTGGCCGGGTTCGCATGCCAGCATCGAGGGTGTCCGCCCGGAATATCGCCACGATTACGACGACGGCATCACCCCGGCCGAACGCGTGGGCGAGGTACGCCAATGGCTGGCCGAGCCCGGCGCCCGGCGCCCCCGGCTGGTGACGCTGTATTTCGAAGCCGTCGACAAGGCCGGCCACGACCACGGCCCGGATTCGCCGCAATACGCCGATGCGGTGCGCAGCGTCGATGCCGCGCTGGGCCTGCTGTTTGCCGGCATGCGTGCCGACGGCACCCATGCGGACACCGACATCGTGA
This sequence comes from Lysobacteraceae bacterium, assembly GCA_003449195.1. GTDB lineage: Bacteria > Pseudomonadota > Gammaproteobacteria > Xanthomonadales > Xanthomonadaceae > Xanthomonas_B. Next base: position 2,920 of record DMID01000216.1, read on the forward strand.
TCGTCTCCGACCACGGCATGGCCACGGTGACGCCGGACCACGTGATCGCCACCGAAGACATGGTGCCGCCCGCCATTGCCCGGGTGGTGGCCTACGGCCAGTCGATCGGCATCGAGCCGCTGCCCGGGAAGGCCGCCGAGGCCGAGAAAACCCTGCTGGGCACGCATCCGCAGTACGACTGCTGGCGCAAGCAGGACCTGCCGGCGCGCTGGCATTACGGCAGCAACCCGCGCATCCCGGCCATCGTGTGCCAGATGCGGGAAGGCTGGGACGCGATCCCGCGCCAACAATTGCTCAAGCGCGACAAGACCGCCGAACGCGGCTCGCATGGCTACGACCCGGCCCTGCCCTCGATGCGGGCCGTGTTCGTTGCCGGCGGCCCGTCTTTCCGGCACGACGTCGTGCTGGCCCCGTTCGACAACGTGGACGTGTATCCGCTGCTGGCCCGCTTGCTGGCCATCCCCGCGGAAGCCAACGACGGCGACATCACGCCGCTGCTGCCCGCGCTGGCCACCGCACCGGCAGCGGTTTCCGCCACAAGGCCCTGAAACGCGACGCGGCGCCCGGAGGCGCCGCATCGGATATGGCCGACGGCGGGAGTTCGCCGATCAGTCGGCCTTGGCCGCCTTCTTAGCCACGGTCTTCTTGGCCGGAGCCTTGACCACGGTCTTCTTCACGACCGGCGCTGCAGCGCCGACGGCCACCTTGGCCACCGTCTGGCTGCGGCTGTTGCCGTAACTGGCGTTGTAGCGCTTGCCCTTGGCGGTCTTGCGGTCACCCTTACCCATTGTCTTCACTCCTGAATTGGTTGGTACGCCGTGCCGGGCGCCCTGTCGGGACAGCCGCCGATGGCACGTCAGCACGCTGCCTGCGCGCAGGCCGTGAAGCCTAGCATGCGGGCCTCAATGCGCGCAGTGGGGGCCGTGCGCGTGACGGTGGTTCAGGCGCAGGTTCAGCAGGTGTGCCAGCGCCACCAGCACGCCGCCCAGTGTCATCACCACCGCATGCGGCACGCGGGAATGGTGCAAGGGCGGATACGCCAGCCCTGCCCACAAGGCCCCCAGGCCCAGGCCAAGCAACAGCAGGGCACGCAGCACGTGATGGCGGCGGTAGCCCATCCACAGGCTGGACAGGCCCAGCCCGGTCACGAACACGACGACCGCCAACTCCACCCCGTCGCGCATCAGGAAGGCCAGGCCCAGCGAGGGCACCAATGCCAGCGCCAACGGCAACACGGCGCAGTGCACCGCGCACAGCAACGAGCCGGTGGCCCCGAACCGATCGACAAGATGGTGCAGACGGAAGCTCAATGCGGGAGGGAACGAGGTACCGGAAGACAGGGGAGTGTAGTCGCGCGCCATTGAGTTACTGTATAACATTTCTACGATTCCCATGACGATCGGCTGGATCCTCCCCGAATGTGCCGTGCAGGCATGACTTTCGGGGCGGGCCGGCAGATCGCAATCGTTACAAAGTAACAACATCTTTTCCAGCGGACCCCGTCGATGCCACGCGCCAACCTGTTTTCCCGTACCTCCCTTTCTACCGCCTTGCTGTTGGCGCTGTCCGCCGGCACCGCGCAGGCTGCCGAAGCAGCGGCGGATGCCCCCCAGCAGAGCCAGCCGGCCAGCGATTCCCGCCACGCCGGCAACCGCAAGGACGTGCACGCCAAGGATCTCGACGCCGTCGTGGTCACTGCCAGCCCGCTGCGCGATACCGCCAATGCCCTGAGCAAACCGGCCGAAGTGCTGGCCGGCGAGCGGCTGGACGAACAGCGTGCCGCCACCCTCGGCGAAACGCTGGCCAAGATTCCCGGCGTGCAGACCTCCAACTTCGGCCCCGGCGTGGGCCGGCCGATCCTGCGCGGCCTGGACGGCCCGCGCGTGGCCATCCTCAGCGACGGTTTGGCCAGCCAGGACGTGTCCACCGTGAGCCAGGACCATGCGCCGGCGGTGGAGCCCTTCCTCGCCGACCAGATCGAAGTGCTCAAGGGGCCGTCCACCCTGCTGTACGGCAGCGGCGCCATCGGCGGCGTGGTCAACGTGGTGGACGGCCGCATCCCGGAAGCGGCGATCGATGGCGGTTTCAGCGGCCGCGCCGAGATGCGCTTCGACGGCGGCGACAAGGATGGCAACACCGACATGGCCCGGGTCGATGGCGGCACCGACAAATTCGCCCTGCATGCCGATGCGGTCTACCGCAACGCCAAGGACTACGACACGCCGGACGGCCGCCAGCAGAACTCGTTCATCGACACCAAGAGCGGCGGCGTGGGCGGCTCGCTGGTCGGCGACTGGGGCTTCGTCGGCGTGTCGGCTTCGCGCCTGGAAGACAACTACGGCAATCCCGGCGAGCCGGGCAACCTGGCCGAGGGCGAGCGCGGCGTGTGGTTGCGCCTGCGCCAGGACAAGTACGACCTGAAGGGGGCGCTGAACGATCCGTGGGGCGAAGGCAGCAGCCTGCGTTACAGCTTCGGCCACACCGGCTATACCCATACCGAATTCGAAGGCGACGAGCCGGGCACGGTGTTCAACAAGAACGCCAACGAGGGCCGCGTCGAAGCCGCCTTCGCACCGGTGGACGGCTGGCGCACGGCAGTGGGCCTGCAGGGCAGCCAGAGCCGCTTCGAGGCGATCGGCGAGGAAGGCTTCGTGCCGCGCACCAGTACCCGCTCGCTGGGCGTGTTCGGCGTGGCGCGCAAGAACTGGGATGCCTTCCAGATCGATGTCGGCGCACGCGTGGACAAGACCAAGGCCGAGCCGGACGGGTTGGCCTCGCGCAGCTTCACCCCGGCGAGCGTGTCGCTGGCCGGCGCATGGAAGCTCGACGAGAACTGGCGCCTGACCGCCAACCTCGACCGCGCCGAGCGCGCCCCGGCCGAAGAAGAACTGTTCGCCGACGGCCCGCACATCGCCACGCTGTCCTACGAGATCGGCAACCCCGACATGAAGAAGGAAGCCGCCAACCAGATCGAACTCGGCCTGCAGTACCAGAGCGGGTTCGTGGATGCCAAGGTATCGGCCTACTACAACCGCTACGACAACTTCATCTACGTGGCCGACACCGGCAAGGGCTGGTACTGGGACGAGGAAGACCGCGACCTGCCGATCCGCCAGTGGACGCAGGCCGATGCGCGCTTCCATGGTTTCGAGGGCGAGGCCACGTTCCATCTGGCCAACAACGACACCGGCGCATGGGACCTGCGCGTGTTCGGCGACACCGTGCAAGGCCGCCTGGCCGATGGTGGCAACCTGCCGCGCATCCCGCCGTCGCGCTTCGGTGGCGAATTGCGCTGGGAAGGCACCAGCGGCTGGCGCGCCTCGGCAGCCGCCACCCGCTACAACCGCCAAGACAAGGTGGCCACGGACGAGACGCCGACCTCGGGCTACACGATGGTCGATGCGCACATCGCTTATCACGTCGATGCCGGCCGCACCGCGTGGGAAGTGTTCCTCGACGGCAACAACCTGGCCGACGAAAAGGCGCGCGTGCACACCTCCTTCCTGAAGGACGACGTGATGCTGCCCGGCCGCAATGCCTCCTTCGGCGTGCGCGTGTTCTTCTGATCGCCTGCACCCGCTGACAAAAAAGGCGGCCGGGGCTCCCGTGCCGCCTTTCTCTTGCCTTGATGTGTGCATATGCACATACTTGCAAAAAATTCCGGACCCGGGCATGTCCACGACGTCTCCCTGCACCTGCTTCCGGCTGCGCCGCGCGGCAAGACACGTTTCGCAGTCCTACGACCGGGCGCTGGAGCCGGCCGGCCTGAGCCTGAACCAATATTCGATCCTGCGGCGCTGTGCCGAATCGGTCGCGCTCGGCCCGCTGGCCGAACGGCTCGGCATGGACCGCAGCACGCTCAGCCGCAACCTCGCCCCATTGTTGCGGGCCGGTTTGCTGGACGAGCGCCGCGGCGAGGATGCTCGGCAGAGACTGATCGTGCTGACGCTCGCCGGCCAGGCCCGGTTGGCGCAGGCCCGTCCGTTGTGGCAAACCGCCCAGGATCGGCTCGAAGCGGCATACGGCAAGCACGCCACCGCGCAATTGCATGCGGCACTCGATGCGCTGGATGCGCTGCTGGTGACGGGAGTCGCCGCGTGAACGCGCCCGTCGCCAACCGCCACTGGCCGCTGTTGCTGGCTGCCGGCGGCATCCTGATGATCACCATGGGCATCCGCCAGACCAGCGGCCTGTTCGTGGACCCGATCCGGCACGACACCGGCCTGGGCATCGCGTCGATCAGTCTGGCGCTGGCCATCGGGCAATTCGTCTGGGGCGCGGTGCAACCGGTATTCGGCGCCATCGCCGATCGCGAAGGCTCGCAGCGCATGCTGGCCGTCGGCGCGGCCTTGATGGTGGCCGGTCTGGTCGCCACGCCCTTCATGTCCTCGCAATGGGGGCTGATCGTCAGCATGGGCGTGCTGACCGCCGCCGGTGCCGGCGCCGGCAGTTTCTCGATCCTGATCGGGGCCACCGCGCACCGGCTGGCGCCGCAGCAGCGCTCGTTCGCGGCCGGGCTGATCAATGCCGGCGGCTCGCTCGGCCAGTTCGTGTTCGCCCCGCTGGTGCAGGCGATGATCGCGCTGACCG
>DMID01000219.1 GCA_003449195.1 Lysobacteraceae bacterium
GGCCGCTTCCTGCGCCGCGTCGCCACGCCGCAGCAACTGGCGCAGGCACGCTGGACCATCGGGCCATGGCTGGCCGGCTACCGCATCGGGCTGGTCTCCGCCGCCGCGCTGCGCCGGCGCGCCACGAAGATGACCTTTGCCGGCCGGCGCGCGGACGAGATTGCCCGACACGGCGAGCGTTATGCCGCCGAAGAACTGCCGGCGATGCTATGCCCGGCGATGATGGAGCACGTGGCCCGCCACCGTGCACAAGGCCACCGGTTGCTGCTGGTGTCGGCCTCGCTCGACGTCTATCTCGCCCCTGGTGCCGCGCACACGGCATGGAGCTGCTGTGCAACCGGCTCGAATCAGCCAGCGCGGTGCTGACCGGCCGGTATGCCGGCGGCGACATCGGCGTGCGCAAGGCCGAGGCGATCCGCACGTATTGCGACCTCTCGCGCCACTCGCGCCACTCGCGCATCCACGCCTACGGCGACAGCCGCGAGGATCTGCCGATGCTGGCCCTGGCGCAGGAACGCTGGTATCGCGGCAAACACCTCGCATGAAGCCTCCTCCCGGCGGACGCCGCCAGCACCTGCTGCCGGGCGATAATGCCCGGCCGCGCAGCCTTCGCCACGCCCGATGTCCGACCATCCCTCCGACCTGACCGAACGCCTCGACCGCCTGCTGCCGCAGACGCAATGCGGGCAATGCGGCTTCGATGGCTGCCGCCCGTATGCCGAGGCAATGGCACGCGGCGAAGCCGGCGTGGAACGCTGTCCGCCCGGCGGCGATGCCGGCGCGCGTGCGCTGGCGCAGGTGCTGGACGTGCCGGCACAGCCTTACGACCGCGCGCGCGGCGAGTACAAACCGTCGCAGGTAGCCGAGATCATCGAAGCCGACTGCATCGGCTGCACCAAGTGCATCCAAGCCTGCCCGGTGGACGCCATCGTCGGCGGCGCCAAGTTCATGCACACCGTCATCGATGGGCTGTGCACCGGCTGCGAACTGTGCATCCCGCCCTGCCCGGTGGACTGCATCGTGATGGTGCCTGCCACCGAGCGGTCGACAGCCTGAAAACTCAGCGGCCTGCCCGCGCGCCGCAGGCTTGGCAAACCCGCTCCACGGCGTAACCTTTTGCCTGCAATTTGCTCACCACGCCATCGCTGCCCAACAAGTGCAGGCTGCCCACGATCACCAGCGTGTCGCCCTGCCCGTCCCGCAAGTAGCGCTCGATCTCGGGCAGCCAGCGCTCGTTGCGCTCGACGTTGATGCGCCGGTACAGCGCCGGATAGGCAAGCTGCATCTTATTCGCCATGCCGTTCCACAGTGCGTCGGCATCGCCGCGCCGCCACAGTGCATGCAGTTGGCGGCTTTCATCGCTGCCGCGGCCATCCTGATCCAGTGCCTCGGACAACATCTGGGCTTGTTCGGCCGGGCTCATCCCATCAAGCAGGGCAATCTGTTCGGCCGCGCTTTCAAGCCCGGCAGTCTGCTTTCCTGCTTGCGTCGCCGCGGCCATGAAATGGCGGTCAAGGCCGAGTTCGGGCCGCAAGCCTTGTCGGGTCATCGAGACGATGCCGACCGTGAGGCCCACGAACCACGGTTTGTAGTTGGTCATCGTTTCCAGCGGCACGCCGCTGCGCGCGCACCAGTCGCCGAGCTTGCGCCAGGCATCGGCCCCCAGCTCGTCCTGCAGACTGCTGCCAGCCTTGCGCGTGGCGGCCCGCAGCATCGCCGCCTGCAAGGCCGGTGAATTGGCCTCGTCTGGCGGCAGTTCGAACACCACGCGCCGCGCGTCGGCAAACGCGGCATCGACCTCGGGCGAGAGGGGGTAATCCGCCTTGGTGAGCAAATGGAATGAACCCAGCAGCCACACCGTTTGCCCGTCGCTGCCCTGCACTTTCCACAGCAATGGCACCGGCGGGCGGGCGGAGGCTCCTTCGCGCGCATGCGCCATCGGCATGGTCGCCAGGAGTGAAACCAGCAGCACCATCAGACACAGGCCGCTGGCGATGACACTCCGCACGATGCGCATCGCCGAACCCTCAGCCTTCCGCGGGCTTGGCATAGGCCTTCTCGCCTGCGTCGATGCGCAGGTCGAGCCGGTTCTCCGGCGGCGGCAGCGGGCAGGTGGCAAACGGCGTGAACGCGCAAGGCGGGTCGTAGGCGCGGTTGAAATCGAGCAATGCCTTGCCGTCCTTGCCCGGCGCATCGACGTCGAGGAATCGCCCGGCCGGATAGCTGCCGTGGCCGCTGGTGCGGTCGGCGAACACGAGCAAGAGCTTGCCGCCGGCGCCATCGGCGAGGGCTTCGATGCGCCAGGTCTTGCCGTCGCGGACGAATTCCACCGCTCCCGGGTTGGGCTGCGCAGTGGTGATGCCGACGATGTCCACGATCGGGATGGTCCTGCCGGCCTCGTGCGGCACGAAGCGGCCTTCGAGCTGCCAGTGCTTGTCCAGCGGCCAGTAGTCCAGCCCGGTGAAATGGGTGCGGGCAAAGGCATCGGCATGCTTGACCCGCAACGCCTGCCGGTCGCCGCGCTGGATGACCGTCAGCTGCCCCTTGCCGCCATCGAAGCCGAGCACGCTCGGGCCGCCGTCTTCGCGGTCGGTCAGCAGGCGCACGCGTCCTTTCAGCGGCTTGCCGTCGAGCGTGAGCGCAACGCCGCGCTCGGGCACGAACCACACCTTGCCATTCTCGCGGTCCACCATGCCCATCTTTGCCGGCCCCGCCGCAAGGCGGATGCCGCTGCCCGCGCCACTGCCGATGTAATGCGATTTCAGCTCAAGCCAGTGCAGGCCGACCAGGCTGGTCCAACCAGCCGGCGCAGTCAGTTCTGCTTTCCGCTCCTGCCGCCAGATCGCGTTGTCGGCAAGGAATACCGGGTCGGAAACCTCGGCCGGCTTGATGGCCGGTTGCTCCTGCTTGCAACCGGCCAGCGACATCGCCGCCGCAAGCATCAGGCCCGCTGTCATCGCCCGCTTCATTGCGTGTTTCATCGCGTCATCGCCCTCGCAGGAACCACTGGTCGATCTCGGCCAGCGTGAAATGCGCCCAGGTCGGGCGGCCGTGGTTGCATTGCCCGGAGCGCTCGGTGGCTTCCATGTCGCGCAGCAGGGCGTTCATCTCGGGCAGCGTCAGCCGGCGATGGGCGCGCACCGCACCATGACAGGCCATCGTGGCCAGCAATTCGTCGCGCGCGCCGGCCACGCGCAGGCTTTCGCCGTGTTCGCGCAGATCGGCCAGCACGTCGCGCAGCAGTGCCTCGGGCTCGGCATTGGCCAGCAGCGCCGGAATGCTGCGCACATGCAGCGAGCCCGGGCCGGAACGGGTCACTTCGAAGCCCAGCGCAGCCAGTGTTGCCGCCTCGCGCTCGGCGGTATCCGCGTCACGCTCGCCCACCGCCAGGGTCATCGGCACCAGCAACGGCTGCGCATGCAGGCCGATACCGTCGTGCGCGTTCTTCAGGCGTTCGTAGCCGATGCGCTCGTGTGCGGCGTGCATGTCCACCACGATCAGGCCGTCGGCGTTCTCGGCCAGGATGTAGATGCCGTGCA
>DMID01000055.1:0-285 GCA_003449195.1 Lysobacteraceae bacterium
CCGATCTGGCGCGCTCGGCCGGGGCGAGCATTGCCGCGACCATCAGTGCGCGCATGGACAGGCCGAACCCCTCCACCCTGATCGGCAGCGGCAAGCTGGAGGAAGTGAAGGCTGCCGCCGATGCCACTGGCGCCGATCTGGTGCTGGTGAACCATCAGCTCAGCCCGGTGCAGGAGCGCAACCTGGAGCGCTACCTGGAACGCCGGGTCATTGATCGTACCGGGCTGATCCTGGACATCTTCGCCCAACGTGCGCACAGCCATGAAGGCAAGCTGCAGGTCGAGC
>DMID01000055.1:374-2684 GCA_003449195.1 Lysobacteraceae bacterium
CCCAGCTGGAAACCGACCGTCGTCTGCTGCAAAAGCGGGTGGAACAGCTGCAGAAGCGGTTGGAAAAGGTCGAGGTGCAGCGCACCCAGATGCGTCGCGCGCGCGTGCGCAGCGAAATGCCGCGTATCGCGTTGGTTGGCTACACGAACGCTGGCAAGTCCACGCTTTTCAATGCCTTGACCGGCGCAGGTGCGTACGCGGCCGATCTGCTGTTTGCGACCTTGGACCCAACCGTGCGGCGTATCACGCTGCCCGGCGGCAACGCGATGCTGGCTGACACCGTCGGTTTCGTGCGCGACCTGCCCCACGATCTGGTGGCGGCGTTCCGCTCGACCCTGTCCGAAGCGCGTGAGGCGGATTTCCTGCTGCATCTGGTCGATGCCGCTGATCCGTTGCGCGAGGAGCGTATCGCCCAGGTCGATGAGGTATTGGAGGCCGTAGGCGCGGGTGACCTGCCGCAGTTGCTGGTGTTCAACAAGATTGATCGCATCGAAGGTGCCGAAGTGCGCCACGACGCACAGGATGGCGTGCCGGATGAATCACGGCGCGAGCGGGTATGGGTTTCCGCGCGCGATGGCCGTGGGCTGGAGCTGCTGCAATCGGTACTGGGCAAGCGTCTGGGCCTGCAGCATGTCACCGGCCAGATCCGTCTGCCGCCAAGTGCTGGCCGCCTGCGTGCGCGCCTGCACCAGCTGGAAGTCATCCGCAGCGAACAGGCTGATGAAGAAGGTTGGCTGATCGATGTGGATATCCCGATTGCCGAAGCCGAGAAGCTGGCGGCAAGCGAAGACGGCGCGGTGATCCGCCCGCTGTTGCCGGAAAAGCTGCCCGAATGGTGATTCGGGCGGAAAGAGACAGCCGGCCTCGTGCCGGCTGTCTTGTTTTGCAGGAGCGGCGTGAGCCGCCAAGCAGGGGTTCCCGAAGCTGGTAGCACCCGTGCAATCTGATGATGTGTCGGCTTCGCGGCTTACGCCACTCCTGCAACTCCCACGCGGGTGTCATCTGCGGTACAACATAAGGGTTCTCGTCCAGCCCCCTATCGCAATGTCCAATCCAACCGATGCCGATCTCAATGCCCTGGCCGCCGCGCTCGGCGAACGCCTGCAGCACGCCGCGTTGCAGCTGGTGACTGCGGAAAGCTGCAGCGGCGGCTGGATTGCGAAGAGCATGACCGATATCGCCGGCTCCTCTGCGTTTTTTGACTGCGGCATGGTGGTCTACAGCTACGAAGCCAAGCAGCGTCTGCTTGGCGTCCGCGCGCAGACCCTGGAGCAGTTCGGTGCGGTCAGCCGCGAAACCGTGCTGGAAATGGTGGCCGGCGCGCTGATCAACTCCGGTGCGGGCATCGCGGTGGCGGTGACCGGCATCGCCGGCCCCGGCGGCGGTAGCCCGGACAAACCGGTCGGCAGCGTCTGGATAGGCTGGAAGCGCCGCGGTGGCTACGCGCGTGCGCAGTTGTTCCAGTTCGATGGCGACCGTGATGCCATACGGCGGCAAACCGTAGCGGCGGCATTGCGGGGCATCGACGAGCATCTGTGACATGCTGGTCCGGCCACCAACCGGGATAAGTTGCGATGTGGGAAACACTGGGCACGGTACGTGATCTGGGCCGCTTGCAGGAAATAGCGGCAGTCCTGATCCGCTATGGATTCGGCGACGTGGTGCGGCGTACGGGCCTGGCTTCGGTACTGGAACGCGCAGGCCGGCTGGTGCGCTGGAACGACAGCCAGCAGATGCTGCGGATGACCGCGCCAGTACGCGTGCGCAGCGCGATGCAGGAACTGGGGCCAACCTTCGTCAAGCTTGGCCAGGTGCTGGCCACACGCGTGGACCTGTTGCCGCCGGAGTGGATCGCCGAGCTGTCCGAGCTGCAGAACGCAGTGCCTGCGCTGCCCTATGCCGCGATCCGCGAGCAGCTGGAGGCCGATCTGGGAGCGCCTCCAGCGCAGGTGTTCGCCTTCCTGGATGAAACCCCGATGGCTGCCGCCTCCTTGGCGCAGGCGCATCGCGCACGTCTGCACGACGGCCGCGAAGTGGTGCTGAAGGTGCGCAGGCCCGGCATTCGCGACGTGGTTGAAGCAGACCTTCGGCTGCTGGCGCGGTTGGCTGAGATCGTCGAGGCACGCCTGCCGGATCTGCGCCGCTATCGGCCGGCGGAAGTGGTGCAGCAGTTCACCCAGTCGCTGCGCAGCGAGATGGATTTCGCCGCCGAATGCCGCAATTCCGAGCGCATCGCACGCAACTTCGATGGCCGCGATGACATCCTGATTCCCGGCGTGCACTGGCAGTGGACCTGCGAAAGCCTCAACG
>DMID01000055.1:2723-15335 GCA_003449195.1 Lysobacteraceae bacterium
GCCTCAACGTGCAGGACTTCGTTGATGGCATTCCCGGCCGCAAGCTGGAGGCCGTCGACGACGCCGGTCTGGATCGTGCAGCGCTGGCCCGGCGTGGCGCCGATATCGTGCTGAAAATGGTGCTGGAAGACGGCTATTTCCATGCCGATCCGCATCCCGGCAATATTTTCTACATGCGCGACGGCCGCATCGGCGTGATCGACTTCGGCATGGTCGGTGCGCTGTCCGAAACGCGCCGTTTCCAGGTCGCGCAGCTGCTGCACGGGCTGGTCGAGCAGGAGCCGCAGGTGGTTGCCGACGTACTGCTGGACTGGGCCGGCGGCGTGGAGGTGGATGAAGCGCGCCTGCAGCAGGACATCAGCCAATTCGTCGATCAATACTGCGGCGTACCGTTGAAGGACCTGCGCATCGGCCTGATGCTCGGCGACATCACCCAGTTGCTGCGCAGCTACAGCCTGACCTTGCCGGCCGACCTCGCGCTGATGATCAAGGCCTTCCTGACCCTGGAAGGCATGGGCCGGCAGCTGGATCCGGACTTCGACATGGCCAGTGCGGCGCGCCCATTCCTGGAACGGGTGGTGCTGCAGCGCTATGCACCCAAGGCGCTGCTCAAGCGTGGCCGCCGCAGCCTGCTTGGGATGTTGGATCTCGCCGGTGAACTGCCGCGCGATCTACGCCGGCTGGTGCAGGCTGCAAGGCGCGGGCAGTTGAAGCTGCGCGTGGAAACCACGGCGTTGCAGGGCTTTGGCGATCAGGTGAACCGGGCCGCCAACCGCCTGGTGGTCGGTGTCATTACGGCTGCCTTGATCATTGGCTCCTCGATCGTGATGCACAGCGTAGGTGGGCTTTCAAGCCGCTGGTTCCTGGCGCTCGGCCTGGGCGGCTTCGTCGGTGCGGGCATTTGCGGGGTGTGGATACTGTTCTCGATCTGGCGCAGCGGTCGCCACCACTGATCTTCGCCGAGGGGCTTGCAGATCTTTTTGTTAGTAGTAATACTACTAACCATGAACCTCACCGACACCCAGCAGGCCATCCTCGACTTGATCGCTGAGCGCATCGAGGCCGAGGGCATGCCGCCATCGCAGACCGAGATCGCCCGCGCCTTTGGTTTCAAGGGTGTGCGCTCGGCCCAGTACCACCTGGACGCACTGGAAGCGGCTGGCGCCATCGAGCGCGTTCCCGGCCGTGCCCGCGGCATCCGCCTGCTGCGTCAGGAAGGCGAGGGCGATGCCGAGTCGCATGCGCCTGTGCAGGCTGCCAATGACGATGTGCTGCGCCTACCGATCCTGGGTCGGGTCGCTGCTGGTCTGCCGATTGGCGCGGACATCGGCTCGGACGATTACGTCGTACTGGACAAGGTGTTCTTCTCGCCGGCGCCGGATTACCTGCTGAAAGTGCAGGGTGATTCGATGATCGATGAAGGCATTTTCAATGGCGACTTGATCGGTGTTCATCGCACCCGTGATGCCGTTTCCGGGCAGATCGTGGTCGCCCGCATCGACGATGAGATCACGGTCAAGCTGCTGAAGATCGCCAAGGACCGCATCCGCCTGCTGCCGCGCAACCCGGACTACGCGCCGATCGAGGTCCTGCCCGATCAGGATTTCTCCATCGAAGGGCTGTATTGCGGCCTGCTCAGGCCAAATCGCTGAAACCGGCCGGTGTGAGGCGCGCGGAATTGAAACCAGCTGAGCCCGGATCTGCGCATTTCGCAGCCGCAACTGACTGTTTTCCTTACGTAGGGCGGGTGTTTGGGCCGCTGTCGGTATCCTTGTCGGCCAAATAATTTTGTCGTCTCGGTTGCAGTCTCAGCCTGTGCGATACGACACCCCTACAGTGGACCCCATGACGAAATCAACGAAATCAACCCCGAGGACGAACACGATGGACGAGAACAAGAAGCGCGCACTTACCGCCGCACTGAGTCAGATCGAAAAGCAGTTCGGCAAAGGCTCGGTAATGCGTATGGGCGACCGTGTTGTCGAACCCGTCGAAGTGATCCCAACGGGCTCGTTGATGCTGGACATCGCACTGGGCATCGGCGGTCTGCCCAAGGGCCGCGTGGTCGAGATCTACGGTCCGGAATCCTCCGGCAAGACCACCCTGACCCTGCAGGCCATTGCCGAATGCCAGAAGCTGGGCGGCACCGCTGCCTTCATCGACGCCGAGCACGCACTGGATCCGATCTACGCGGCCAAGCTGGGCGTCAATGTAGACGACCTGCTGCTGTCGCAGCCGGACACCGGCGAGCAGGCGCTGGAAATCGCCGACATGCTGGTGCGTTCGGGCTCGATCGACATCGTGGTGATCGACTCGGTGGCCGCGTTGACGCCGAAGGCCGAAATCGAGGGCGAGATGGGCGACCAGCTGCCCGGCTTGCAGGCCCGCCTGATGAGCCAGGCGCTGCGCAAGCTGACCGGCAACATCAAGCGTTCCAACACGCTGGTGGTCTTCATCAACCAGTTGCGCATGAAGATCGGCGTGATGATGCCCGGCCAGAGTCCGGAAACCACCACCGGCGGCAACGCGCTGAAGTTCTATGCCTCGGTGCGCCTGGATATCCGCCGCATCGGCGCGATCAAGAAGGGCGACGAGATCATCGGCAACCAGACCAAGATCAAGGTCGTCAAGAACAAGCTGGCACCGCCTTTCAAGCAGGTGATCACCGAGATTCTCTACGGCGAAGGCATCAGCCGCGAGGGCGAGCTGATCGACATGGGCGTGGACGCCAAGCTGGTCGACAAGGCGGGCGCCTGGTACAGCTACGGCGACGAGCGCATCGGCCAGGGCAAGGACAACGCCCGCATCTATCTGCGTGAAAACCCGCAGGTGGCCGCAAAACTGGAAGCCGAGCTGCGCGAAAAATTCCAGCCGTCCGAAGCTTCGCGCGACGAGGACGAAGGCGACGACGATTGATCCGTGGCCGGGGCGATGCTGTCAGTGGCATCGCTCCCGGCCCGGCTCATGCCGATGCCCCGTTTCTTGTTGTTGATTGCGGAATGGACAGGGCAAACACGGGCTGGGCCGAGTGTTGCAAGGGAAGTGATCCGCAATGGATGACGATGATTTGGCCCGGCCGCGCAGCCGGCGTGCACGGCGCGAACCCACGCCGGTACAACGGGCACTCGGCTTGCTGGTGCGGCGCGAACATTCGCGCAAGGAGCTGACCCGCAAGCTGTCTGCGCGCGGCGTGGATCCGGACGCTGCGAGGGCCGCGGTGGACAAGCTGGCCGACGAGGGCTGGCAAAACGATGTCCGCTTTGCCGAATCGCTGGTGCGCCAGCGCGCCCTGTCCGGCTATGGTCCCGTGCATATCCGCGCCGAGCTGGGAACGCACGGGCTGGACAGCGATTTGATCGCCACGGCGGTGGCCGGCTGGGACGGCGACTGGGCCGAAAACGCGCGTGAACTGGTGTGCCGCCGCTATGGCGAGGCCGGGCCGGACGGGCTCGAGCAACGGCGCAAGGCAGCCGCAATGCTGGCTCGCCGCGGCTTCCCCGCCGACTGCATCCGTTCGGCCACCCGCTACGACCCGGAGGACTGGGAGGGCGGGGGCTGCTAATCTTGTCGGCCCAGAGAGGCCTGCGGCCGTCCCGGTTGGCCGGGCGTCGGACAGGCCGTCCGCTCGCCAACCGCAAGCCCATGAACGCATCGACCCAGAACGAACCCACCAAGATCAGCACTGCCCGGATTCGCAGCGATTTCCTCGAATTCTTCCGGAGCAAGGGCCACACCATCGTCCCGTCCGCGCCGCTGGTGCCGGGCAACGACCCGACCCTGCTGTTCACCAACTCGGGCATGGTCCAGTTCAAGGACGTGTTCCTCGGGGCGGAGAAGCGCAGCTACGTGCGCGCGGCGGACGTGCAGCGTTGCCTGCGTGCCGGCGGCAAGCACAACGACCTGGACCAGGTGGGCTACACCGCCCGCCATCACACCTTCTTCGAGATGCTGGGCAACTGGTCCTTCGGCGATTATTTCAAGAAGGACGCCATCGCGTGGGCATGGGAGCTGCTGACCTCGGTGTTCAAGCTGCCGCCCGAACGCCTGTTGGTCACCGTCTACCACACCGACGATGAAGCCCATGCCCTGTGGCGCGACATGGTCGGCGTGCCGGAAGACCGCATCGTGCGCATCGGCGACAACAAGGGCGCACCGTACGCGTCCGACAACTTCTGGCAGATGGCCGATACCGGCCCCTGCGGCCCGTGCACCGAGATCTTCTACGACCATGGCGCGCATATCGCCGGCGGCCCTCCGGGCTCGCCCGACGAAGACGGTGACCGCTACATCGAAATCTGGAACCTGGTGTTCATGCAGTTCGACCGCCAGCCCGACGGCACGCTGGTGCCGCTGCCGGCACCGTGCGTGGATACCGGCATGGGTCTGGAGCGCCTGGCGGCAATCCTGCAGCATGTTCATTCCAACTACGAGATCGACCTGTTCCAGGCGCTGATCGCCAAGGCAGCCGAGCTCACCGGTACCACGGACCTGGAAAACAAGTCGCTGCGGGTGATCGCGGACCACATCCGTGCCTGTTCGTTCCTGATCGTCGATGGCGTGTTGCCCTCCAACGAGGGGCGCGGTTACGTGCTGCGCCGGATCATCCGCCGCGCCCTGCGTCATGGCTGGATGCTCGGCGTGCGCGGCACCTTCTTCCACAAGATGGTGCCGACGCTGGTCGACTTGATGGGCGAAGCCTATCCGGAACTCCCGGCTGCGCAGGCCGCGGTGGAAAAGGCTCTGAAAGCCGAGGAAGAGCGCTTCGCCGAAACGCTGGATTCGGGCATGCGCATCTTCGACGACGTGGCGGCCAAGGCAGACGGCACGATCCCGGGCGAGGACGTGTTCCGTCTGTATGACACTTACGGTTTTCCGACCGACCTGACCGCCGACATTGCCCGTGAGCGCGGCTTGTCGGTGGACATGGACGGCTTCGAGTCGGCAATGGAGCGCCAGCGTGAAACCGCGCGCGCCGCCGGCAAGTTCGTCTCCCACACCAGTCTGCCGGCCGAACTGGTCGCGCAGTTGCCGGCCACCGGCTTCCTCGGCTACGACGCGCTGCAGGCCGATGGCCTGAAGGTGGTCGCGCTGTTGAAGGATGGTTTGCCGGTGGCGTCCATTGATGCCGGCGACGAAGCGGTGGTGTTCCTCGACCGCACGCCGTTCTATGCCGAATCAGGCGGCCAGGTGGGCGATACCGGCGTGCTGTCCACCGGCGCGCTGCGTTTCGCCATCAGCGACACGCACAAGTTTGCCGGGCAGTTTCACGGCCATCTCGGCAGATTGGCCGGCGGCACGTTGAAAGTGGGTGATGCCGTGTCTGCCGCGGTCGATGTCAAGCGGCGGCAGGCCACCGTGCTCAACCATTCGGCCACCCACTTGCTGCATGCCGCATTGCGCGAGTTGCTGGGTACCCACGTGCAGCAGAAGGGCTCGCTGGTGGCGCCGGATCGTCTGCGCTTCGACTTCTCGCACTTCCAGCCGATGACGGCGGAGGAACTGGCCGTGGTCGAGCGCCGCGTCAACGAGCAGGTGCGTGCCAATGATGCGGCAGAAGTGCGCCAGATGGGCATGCAGGAAGCGCTGGATTTCGGTGCGATGGCCTTGTTCGGCGAGAAGTACGGCGAGCGCGTGCGCGTGCTGAAAATGGGTGACTTCTCCACCGAGCTGTGCGGCGGCACCCACGTGCACCGTACCGGCGACATCGGCCTGTTCAAGATCGTGTCCGAGAGCGGCGTGTCCGCCGGCGTGCGCCGCATCGAGGCGGTGACCGGGCAGGGCGCGCTCGATCTGGTCGATGCCGAAGAGCATCGCCTGCAGGAGGCCGCCACGTTGCTCGGCGGCAATGCAGGCGATGTGGTCGACAAGGTGCAGCATCTGGTCGAGCGGCAGAAAAAGCTCGAACGAGAACTCGAAGCCCTGAAGACCAAGGTGGCGTCCAGTGTGACGTCCGACCTGGCCGGGCAGGCCGTGGATGTGGGCGGGGTCAAGGTACTGGCCGTGCGGCTGGAAAACTTCGACGCCAAGGCCTTGCGCGAGGCCATCGACCGGCTCAAGCAACAGTTGGGCGATGCAGTGATCGTGCTGGCCGGTGCCATCGACGGCAAGGTCGCGCTGGTGGCAGGCGTGAACGGCAGCGCAACGGGCAAGGTGAAGGCGGGGGAACTGTTGGCCCATGTTGCCGGTCAGATTAATGGCAAGGGCGGCGGCCGCCCGGATCTCGCTCAGGGTGGTGGCGAGGACGGGCCCGCCCTTGCCTCTGCCTTGCAGGGCGTGAGCGGCTGGGTGCGGCAGCGGCTCGGCTGAATCCTGACGGCGGTCAATCGGCGCGTGAGCATCAGTGAGCCTGTTCGGCTTGCTGCTGCCCGCCGGTAACCGCTAACATCGGACCTCTTTAGACCAATCAAGGGAAGTGCCGCAGGGCGGACAGCGGCAGGGCGCCGAGAATCGGATGCCGGCTTCCGGGAGAACAGGAACATGTTGATTCTGACTCGACGCGTGGGCGAAACGCTGATGATCGGTGACTCGGTCACCGTCACCGTGCTGGGCGTCAAGGGCAACCAGGTACGCATCGGCATCACTGCACCGAAGGACGTTGCCGTGCACCGCGAGGAGATCTACCAGCGCATCCAGCGCGGCGAAGAATCCGTGGCGGCAGATGGCGATTCCGCCGAATCCTGAGCGTTCAGGGTTTACCCGCTCGATTCAAACGGGTATTCTGCGCGCCCCGCTTGGTCAAGCCGGCACCGTCTGCTACGGGTGTCTGAGCCAGACAAGCAAAAGCGGGAAATTCCCGGAGTGATGCCCGAGAGGCCGAAGGGGCTCCCCTGCTAAGGGAGTATAGGGTCAAAAGCTCTATCGAGGGTTCGAATCCCTCTCACTCCGCCATATGCTCTAAACCCCTGATTTTTCAGGGGTTTTTTGCTTTCATGGCCTTGGCCTGGGGGACGCATTTGGGGACACTCCCGTGCGTCTTCCGTGCTACTTGGTTCGCCATCGTCATGCGTTGGCTTTCCGCATCGTGGTTCCGGCCTCTCTACGTCCCTCTGTGGGGCGCACATCCTTCAAGCGGACACTACCTACCTCAAGCAAGCGCGAAGCGCTTGCGTGGGCACTGGTGCTGTCCAATGCCTACACTCAATTTTTCGAGCGCATTCGACGCGGAGGTGTCGCACCAGCGGCTGTTTCTGTGTCCGGTTCCGCGTGCCGGGCGACCTGCGCGACACCTTCGGCCTCACGGTCATCAAGCGTGCCATCGGCATGACGCGCCCGCGCCATGCCTTGGCCTGCGTGTTGGCATGGCAGGCTCAGCCATGCTGAGGCTTTCGACGCATTCCGCCGGGGCGGCATGGGCGCCGAGAGCGCAAAAAGCTGATCGAGGGTCTTCGGGGCGCGACCACCCGCGACCTGATGATGAAGAAAATCACGCTGCCCAACGGCATCCAGTTGCGTGGGATGGGAATCAACACCTCACAGGACTGGAATTTGTTCCGGGAGATGCTGGCCGACCTGTCGGCCACGGACCCGCTCCAAGCCGCTGTCCGGCATTTCGGGAGGAAACCCGAGAGGCAATGGCCGCGGCACGAGAACGTGCGCGAGCGGGGGGCGGGCAAGCACGCTAAACTGCGCGGCTGAACACCGGCCAGGTTGCCCGCAAGATGCTGCAGAGACTTCGTGACAAGACGTCGGGGTGGATCGCCACCATCGTCCTCGGTTTGCTGATCATTCCGTTCGCCTTCGTCGGCGTGACCGATTACCTCGGTGGCGGCAATGCCAGCCGCCTCGTGCGGGTGCAGGCGCCGCCGTCCTGGTGGGCTTCGGCACCTTCGTGGTGGCCGGCCTCGTTGTTGTGGAAGCACGTGGACATCGGCACCGAGGAATTCCGCACCCGTTTCGAGCAGGCGCGCCAGCAGCAACGCGAGACCGAGGGCGATGCTTTCGATTCGCGCGCGTTCGAGACCCGCGAAAACAAGCTCAAGGTGCTGGACCAGTTGATCGACGAGAAGGTCGTGCAGCTGGCTTCCGATCAGGCCGGCATTGCCGTCGGCGATGCGGCCGTGCGTGATTACATCGCGGCGATCCCCGCGTTCCAGGTGGATGGCAAGTTCGACGGCGACCGGTATCGCATGGTGTTGATGTCGCAGGCGCCGCAGCGCACGCCCGAACAGTTCGAACAGCTGGTGCGCGACAGCCTGCGTCTGGAAGTGATTCCGGCCGGCATCGGCGAGTCCGCCTTCATCGGCAAGCACGAAATGGACCGCTTGGTCGGCTTGATCGGCCAGACCCGCGACGTGCAGATCGCGCAGTTGCCCGAGCCGGCGGCCGATGCCGCAGCGGTCACCGATGCGCAGATCAAGCAGTGGTATGCCGGTCACGGCAAGGCGTTCCGCAAGCCGGAGAGCGTGTCGATCGAGTATGTCGATCTGGATGCATCGAAGCTGCCGGCGCCGGCGGCGCCGAGCGAGAACGAGCTGCGCAAGCGCTACGACGCGGACAAGACCAAGTTCGTCCAGCCCGAGCAGCGGCTTGCCTCGCACATCCTGATCCAGGTGGATGCCAAAGCCGACGAAGCCACGCGCAAGGCCGCCGAAGCCAAGGCCGCCAGGCTGGCCGAGGAGGCCCGCAAGCCGGGCGCGGATTTTGCCGCGCTGGCCAAGGCCAATTCCGACGATCCGGGCTCCAAGTTGGCCGGCGGCGATCTGGGCTGGGTCGAGAAGGGCGCGATGGTCAAGCCGTTCGAGGACGCCTTGTTCTCGATGAAGGCCGGCGAGATCCGCGGCCCGGTCAAGACCGACTTCGGCTATCACGTGATCGATCTGCGCGAGGTCAAGCCAGGGCAGGCCACGCCGTTCGAACAGGTGCGTGCCCAGCTGGCGGCGGAAATCGGCAAGGAAGCCGCAGACCGTGCTTTCAATGACCTTAGCGGCAAGCTGATGGACGAGGTTTACAAGAATCCCACCGAACTGGCTTCCGCCGCCAAGCAGGCCGGTCTGCCGGTGCAGGTGCTCGGCCCGTTCAACAAGGCGATGCCGATCGGCATCGCGGCCACGCCGGCGGTGATGCGTGCGGCCTTCTCCGATGCGCTGGTGCAGGACGGCACGGTCAGCGACCCGATCCAGATTGCACCCGGCCACAGCGTGGTGCTGCGGGTGACCAAGCACGAACCCGAGCAGGTGCTGCCGTTGGCACAGGTGCGCGATCAGGTGATCGCCGCCATCCGCGCCGACCGTCAGGCAAAGGCAGCCGAGAAGGCCGCCGATGCACTGATTGCCCGCGTGCAGAAGGGGGAGACCTTGCAGGGGCTGGCAGTGGCCGAGAAGCTGCAGGTGACGCCGATGCCGGGCTTGCCGCGCGGTGCACCGGTGCCGACGCCGGCCGCCAATCAGGCGATCTTCGCCGTGCCGGCTCCGGCCGCGGGCAAGACGGTGGCCGGCAAGTTCGAGATCGCGCCGGGCCATTACGCCGTGTTCGAAGTGACGGCGGTCAAGCCGGGCGACGTGGCTGCATTGCCGGCAGCCCAGCGTGGCACGCTGCAGAAGCAGATCGAAATGGCGCAGGGCAATGCGGCGGTGAAGGACTACGTGTCCGCACTGCGCCGCAGCTTCAAGGTCAGCATCGACGAAAAGCAGCTCTGACGGGTGATCGTGGCGGCAACGGGGTCTCCCGCTGCCGCCATGACGAAAATGCCAGACAACGAAAAAGCCCGGCAATGCCGGGCTTTTTCATGCGCGAAGGATGCTGCACCCGCCAAGGCTCAGCCTTCGGCGGCGGGCTCCGTATCCAGCCCGGTCATGCCGAGGATGCTGTAGCCGGCATCGACATAGGTCACTTCGCCGGTGACGCCGGCAGCCAGATCCGAGCACAGGAAGGCGGCGACGTTGCCGACGTCCTCGATGGTCACCGTGCGGCGCAACGGCGCGTAGTGCTCGACGTGGCCGAGGATCTTGCGGAAGCCGGCGATGCCCGAGGCGGCCAGGGTCTTGATCGGGCCGGCCGAGATGGCATTGACGCGGATGCCTTCCGGGCCGAGGTTGTAGGCCAGATAGCGCACGCTGGCTTCCAGGCTGGCCTTGGCCACGCCCATCAGGTTGTAGTTCTGCAGCGCGCGCTCGGCACCCAGATACGTCAGCGTGACGATGGAGCCGTTGCGGCCCTGCATCAGCGGGCGCGCGGCACGGGCCAACGCGGTCAGCGAATAAGCCGAGATGTCCTGGGCGAGGGCGAAGTTGTCGCGGGTGGCACCGTCGAGATACTCGCCGGCCACGGCTTCGCGCGGGGCAAAGGCGATGGCGTGGACCACGATGTCCAGCCCTTCCGGCCAGCGCTGCTTGAGGGCTTCGAAGCAGGCGTCGATCTGGGCGTCGTCGGAGACGTCCATCGGCAGCACGATGTCGCTGCCGTGTTCGGCGGCAGCCTTCTCCACGCGCGGCTTGAGCTTGTCGTTGAGATAGGTGAAGGCCAGTTCGGCGCCTTCGCGGCGCATCGCCTCGGCGATGCCCGAGGCGATCGAACGCTCGCTGGCGATGCCGGTGATCAGTGCGCGCTTGCCTTGCAGGAAACCCATGTCGTCCTCTTTCGGATGGTGCGAATCGGCTTAGTTTGCCACATCCGATTGGATGCAAGACCGTATGGTGCAGGCGCTTCAGTCCTGCAGCTTCAGTTCCATGCCGGGCTTGATGGCGCCGCGCTTGCCCAGCCCGTTGAGCCGGATCAGGTCGGCGGCGGCAACGTGGTACTGGCGGGCGATGCTCCAGGTGGATTCGCCGCGTTGCACGACATGGCGTTGAGGCAGTGCGTTGGCCTCGGGCGGGTTTGCCGGGCTGCGGCGCGAGGCGGGTGGCGCAATCTCGACGGCATTGCCGGCGTCGGCCATGGTTGCCGCAGCAGCCGGCGGGGGCGCGGCTTTGACGGCGACGGACACGGGCCTGGCGGCCGCGACCGGTGTTGCCGGCGGGTTGCGCTTGTCGATCCGGTCGGCCACGTTCAGCGCGGTGCTGCTGGCCAGTCCGGGCAGCGCGGTGGCAGCCGGTGCCAGCAATTTCAATGCGGCGTTGCCGCTGCGCCACAAGGCATTCTTGAGCGCGGGATTCAGGCGCGCAAGCAGGCCCGGGTCGTGGCCGTTGTCGCGTGCCCAGCCGGTCAGGCTGGCCGCGTCCTGCGGCAGGTTCTGCACGGTCAGGCGCGGGACCTGCCGGTCCATCGCGCTCAGCCAGCGGTCGTGATCGCCGTTTTTCTCCAGCACGCACGACAAGGCGTGCAGCTTCTGCACGTAGGCATAGGTGACCGGGGAAATGCCCGCCAGCTGGCTCGGGCCGAGGCTGGCGTAATCGCCGCCGGCATTGCGCACGGCCTGCAGGACGCGCCCTTCGCCGGTGTTGTAGGCCATCACGGCCAGCTGCCAATTGCCGCCGAACATGCCGTACAGCTTGCGCAGGTAAGTGACGGCGGCCTTGGTCGAATCCACCGGCGACAGGCGGCCGTCGTACTGGGCGTGGACGGCCACGTCGTGGTTGCGGGCGGTGCTGCCGATGAACTGCCACAGCCCGGCCGGCCCCTTGCCGTTGCGGGCGGCCGGCTGATAGCCGCTCTCGACGAAGGGGATCAGCGCGAACTCGGTGGGCAGCCCGGCCAGCCGGAACTCGTCGACCACGTAGCCGAACAGGGGCAGCGTCTGGTCGTCGGGCGAGGCCAGCCGCTCCGGGGCGTGGGCGAACTGCTGGCGCCACTTGGGTGAAGTCGCCTCGGCATCGCACTCGGGGGCCGCCAGTCCGTCGCGGAAGCTGCGGTAGATGTCCAGCCCGTTGCGGGTGGTCGCAGCGGTTTCGGCGGTGCGGCGTGCCGGTGCGACATCGTCGGCCGCAGCGACTGCGGGAGCCCCTGCTGCCGTCGCCAGCAGGGCGGCGAGCAGGGCGATGCGCAGCCGGGTCATGCGCGAAAGTCGTCTTTCCAGCGCCGCAATTCGGCGAAGGTGTCGACGTTGCTGGCCGGTGCATGGCCAAGACGCGCGGCGACCGATGCGATCACCGCCGGCGTGGCGGTGCGCAGGAAGGGGTTGCAGTCCAACTCGCTTGCGAGACGGACGGGCAGGGATGGGCGACCAAGCTGGCGCATGTGTCGTATCTCCTCCGTACGTGCCCTGAGGGCGGCGTTGTCAGGGTCGGCCACGACGGCAAAGGCGGCGTTGGCCAGACTGTATTCGTGCCCGCAACACACCCGCGTGTCGGCGGGCAATGCGGCCAAGCGCTCGAGCGAGGCCAGCATCTGGGCGGGCGTACCTTCGAACAGGCGGCCACACCCCAGGCTGAACAAGGTATCGCCGCAGAACACGGTGCCGGCGCCGTGGAAGGCGACATGGCTGAGGGTATGTCCGGGCACGGATAGTACCTCGAACCCGAAACCGGCTGCCTGAACCGGCCCGCCGTCGCCCACCGCCGTGTGGGCGAACGTCAGGCGGTCGTCTGCGGGCGCGTATACCGGCAATCCGGGCCAGCGGGCCTGCAGTTCCGGCACGCCGCCGCAATGGTCGGCATGGTGGTGGGTGACCAGCACCGCTTCGGGCCGCAGGCCTTGTGCCTCGGCGGCCAGGACCGGTGCCGCATCGCCCGGATCGAA
>DMID01000229.1 GCA_003449195.1 Lysobacteraceae bacterium
TGCCCTCCAGCGACAGCGACATCTGCTGGTTGAACAGGTCGGCCGTGCGCGGGGTGAAGTAGTCGGTATGCGGGTCCACCGCACTGGCATAAGCATTGAGGTAGGTCTGGAACACGTCCTCGCCCTTGAGCTGCTGCACCGACGTGGCGATGTTGGCGTAGCGCTTGTCCAGCGTGGTGCGGATGTCTTCGGGCTTCTTGCCGGCCAGCTTCAGCCGCAGCCAGTCGTTCATCACCGACTTGCGCCACAGGTCGTCCAGCTGCGCCGGGGTGGCCCACGGTGCGTCCTTGCGGTCGTACTCGAAGCGCTCGTGGCCGTTGAAATCGAAATTCTGCTTGAGCAAGCCGCGCGCGTAGGCGATGCGCTCTAGCACGCGCTGTTTGTACACCGCGAAGACCTGGTAGGCCGGGTCGAGCTCGCCGTTGCGCAGCTCCGGGCCAATCTGCGGCTTGAGCGGGGCAAAGCGCTCCACGTCGGCGGCGGTGAAATACTGCTTGCCGCCGTCCAGCGCCTCCAGATAGCGCTTGAACACGTCGGCCGACAGCGCCGGCGTCATCGTGCCCGGGCGGTAGGCATAGCGGCTGTCGGACAGCAGCCCGTAGACCAGTTGGCTGGCGGTGGACTGGTCGGCCGTCGGCGCCATCGTGGCCACGCGGTTGTCGCTGCGTGCCTTGAGCGCCAGCGGCGTGCCGGTCAGCACGAGGGCCGGCACCAGGGCCAGCAGGAACGTGGAAGTCTTGAATTTCATGCGGCGGCTCGATTCCGGCAATACGGATCACAGGCTGGGACAGACTGCGACCACGCAACAGTGCCGGAAGTTGCAGGCGCTGTCACCCGTGGGCCGCGTCTTTCAGGCTATCGGCCGGGCGTCGAGGAAGATGAATGCCGGCTGCGCACGAAGCGCGCGTCGCCGGCATCAGGCCACCACGCCGGCGGCCTGCTGATCGGCGTGGTAGGACGAACGCACCATCGGCCCGGACGCGACATGGCTGAAGTCCAGCGCGTAGCCGTATTCCTCCAGCGCCTTGTATTCCTCCGGCGTCCAGTAGCGCAGCACCGGATGGTGGTGGGCGCTGGGCTGCAGGTACTGGCCGATGGTGACCATCTCCACGTCGTGCGCGCGCAGGTCGCGCAACGTGCCCTGCACCTGTTCCAGGGTCTCGCCCAGGCCCAGCATGATGCCGGACTTGGTCGGCACGTCCGGGTGCTGCGCCTTGAAGTTCTTCAGCAGGCTCAGCGACCACTGGTAGTCCGCGCCGGGACGCACGTTGCGGTACAGGTCCGGCACGGTTTCGATGTTGTGGTTGAACACGTCCGGCGGATTGGCCGCAAGAATGCCCAGCGCGCGCTCCATGCGGCCCTTGCCGCGGAAGTCCGGGGTCAGTATCTCGATGCGCGTGCGCGGCGACTTTTCGCGGATGGCGGCGATGCAGTCGACGAAATGCTGGGCACCGCCGTCGCGCAGATCGTCGCGGTCCACGCTGGTGATGACCACGTACTTCAGGTCCATGTCGGCGATGGTCTGCGCCAGGTGTGCGGGCTCGTCGGCATCGGGCGGCTTGGGCCGGCCGTGGGCCACGTCGCAGAACGAGCAGCGCCGCGTGCAGACCTCGCCGAGGATCATGAAGGTGGCGGTGCCGTGGCCGAAGCACTCGTGGATGTTCGGGCAGCTGGCCTCCTCGCACACCGTCACCAGCCGCTTGTCGCGCAGCTTGGCCTTGAGCGCCTGCACCGCGTTGCCCGAGGGGATGCGCACGCGGATCCACGAAGGCTTGCGCAGCACCGGCGCATCGACGAACTGCACCGGCGAGCGGCTGATCTTGTCGCCGGCCAATTGCTTGGCGCCGGCCTCCATCGACGCCGGCAGCGCGCCCTCGGCGACGACCTGCAGGGGAATGGCACGGGAAGCGGGCGTGGACTGGCTCATCGGCTCTGGGTCGGGTGGCGGCGGTCGGAATCAGGCCGCGGGAGAAAGGTCGGGCAATGCCAGTTCGGCATGCGGCTCCAGCCCGAACTGGCGGCCCAGTTGCTCGACGAGCACCGGCTTGACCGCGTCCAGCCCGGACGGACCGCCCAAGTCTAGCACCGAGGTCATGTGCAGGCCGACGTAGCCGCAAGGGTTGATGCGGTGGAACGGTTCCAGATCCATCGCCACGTTGAAAGCCAGACCGTGGAAGGTGCGCCCGTGGCGCACCCGCACGCCCAGCGAGGCGATCTTGGCCCCGCCGACATAGACGCCGGGCATGCCTTCGCGGCGCTCGGCGCCGATGTTCCATTCGTCCAGCGTGTCGATGATGGCCTGTTCGATGCGGCACACGTAATCGCGCACGCCGACGCCGAGCCGGCGCAGGTCCAGCAGCGGATAGGCCACGATCTGGCCCGGCCCGTGGTAGGTGACCTGACCGCCGCGATCGACGTGGATCACCGGGATGTCGCCCGGCGCCAGCACGTGCTCGGGCTTGCCGGCCTGGCCGAGGGTGAACACCGGCTCGTGCTCGACCAGCCATAGCTCGTCGGCCGTGGCCTCGTCGCGCGCATCGGTGAAGCGCTGCATCGCATGCCACACCGGCTCGTAGGGCTGACGACCGAGGTCGCGCACGACGACCGGGCGCGGCGCAACTGGCGGTGCGGCCTCCCCGGCATCGGCGCAGGCGCCCGCCGGGGTGCCGTTCACAGCGTCCACTTCACTTCCGGATGCTCGCGCAAGGCCTGATGCGCGGCGTCGTACTGCTCGCGGCTGTCGGCCTCGATGGCGATGCGCACCGACACGTACTTGCCGTTGCTGGAAAGCCGCGTGCCGACCTGTTCGTGCAGCACCTTCACGCCGGATGCGGCAAGCAGGCGGGGCAGCTCGGTTTCCAGGCCGATCCCGGCCGCGCCCATCGCGCTGAGCTCGAACGTGCCCGGGAACTGGAAGCCGTGTTCTGGGTTGTCGGATTTGATGTCCATGTCCGGATTATCGGGGCAGGCCCGGACAAACCCAAGGGCAAGGGCCTTCTCCGAGCCGATCGCCCGAAACGGCAAGGGCCGCGCAAGGCGGCCCTTCCGTCGTCGCCGATGGCGAGGCTTACTTGGCCAGCTCGACCATGTTGGACGACACCCAGCCCTTGTTGCCCAGCTCGTCCTCGACCTCGAACATCGAGCCATCCTTTTCGCCGGTCGGGTACAGCATCATGCCGGCGTCAAGCTCGCGCACCGCCTTGCCGGTGCCCTTGGCATTGGCCAGCAGGCGGCCCGGGCGGGTCACGGTGAAGGCCTGCTTGACGTTGGCCGCCGAGGCGTTGTCGGTCAAACCGCCCAACTGGCCGACGATGTCGGTATAGGCCTGCAGATAGGCCAGCGTGATGACCTGGCCGATCTCGGTGTTGGTATAGCCGCTGACGCCGGCCGCGCCGAAGCCGCTGCCGCCGAACAGGCCGCCGCTGGCGCCCCAGCCGATGTCGTTCTTCTTGGCATTGCCCTCGGCCATGGCCACCTGCTCGGACGAGCGCACGTCGGTCACGGTCAGCACCACGTCGGCGGTCTTGCTCTTCAGGTTCAGGCCGCTGGCCAGCACGCCGGCCTTGCCGCCGATCAGGCCGCCGATCAGGCCGCCCAGCGCATTGCCGCCGGCATTGCTGTTCTGCGCGATCAGGTCGGGCACCATCACGTAATCGGCCGCCTTGATCTGGCCCTTGCCGATGTTCGACTTGGCACGCAGATCGCCGCTGGAGGCCAGCCCGCGCTCGTACTGCGCGGCCGCCATGCCGGCGCCACGGTCGACCAGCGTGAAGCAGCGCGACTTGTTGACGAACACCTTGATCAGCTTGGACGGCGCCGGCAGCTGCTGGCCGGTCCACCAGTTCACCGCGTCTTCCGGCTCGATCACCGAGATCGTGCCGATCGGCTTGGAGCAGGTCGGGATCTGCGCGACGCCTTCCTTGCGCTGTTCCTGGGCGGTGCCCTGCTTCTTGAACATGTCCTTGAGCGCGGCCGAAGCCGGCGCACTGGCCAGACAGGCCATCAAGGCAGTACCCGCCACCAGGGCGGTCGGTCGCGACATCCGGTTGTTCATTTCGTTTCCCTGCTGGTTCTGTTTCCGATGTGCTTGATCACGCATCCCGGCATGCGGGCGCCCCTCTGGCAGGCACGTCCTCGACGGATTCGCGCCTCGCCCTGAATGGATGATAAGCGATACTGGTTTCAGGAAACGCCACATCGCGCCGCAGGAAATTTCCGACCCCGCATGCGACGGGAGCCGGCTGCTGCCGGCTCCCGTTAGGAATCCCGTTCGCCGGCAAGGCGTCAGGACTTCCACCACATCATGAAAGCATCCCACAGGCGCTTGAAGAAGCCGCCCAGCTCCACGCCGTCCACGGCGACCAGCGGCGCCTGCGCGACCACCTTGCCGTCCAGCGTCACCTTGACCGTGCCGACCGCCTGCCCCTTGGCGATCGGCGCCACCAGCTGCTTGGGCACCTCGATGCTGGGCTTGAGCTCGTTGTAGCGGCCGCGCGCGACGCTGACCAGCAAGGGCTGGGCGACGCCGAGCTGCACTTGGTCGGCAGCGCCCTTCCACACCTTTTGCCGGGTGACGGCCTTGCCCGGCTCGTACAGGCGATGCGTCTCGAAGAAGCGGAAACCCCAGTTGAGCAGCGCCAGGCTGTCATCGGCGCGCTGCTTCTCCGAGGTATCGCCCATCACCACGGTGACCAGGCGCTGGTCGCCGCGCTGGGCCGAATTCATGATGCAGTAGCCGGCCTCCGAGGTATGCCCGGTCTTGATGCCGTCCACGCTGGCATCGCGCCACAGCAGCAGGTTGCGGTTCGGCTGGGTGATGCCGTTGACCGTCAGTTCCTTGATCTTGTTGTAGGCATAGGTCTCGGGGAAATCGCGGATCAGCGCGCGGCCCAGCAGGGCCATGTCATAGGCGCTGGAATAGTGGCCTTCGGCGGTCAGGCCGGTGGCATCGACGAAGTGCGAATCCTTCATGCCGATGCGCTGGGCATAGCTGTTCATCAGGGAGGCGAAAGCCTCCTCGCTGCCGGCCACGTGCTCGGCCAGCGCGATGGCCGCATCGTTGCCGGACTGCACCACCATGCCGCGCTCCATGTCCTGCAACGGCGCGGTGCTGTTGACCGGGAAGCCGCTGTAGCTGCCGTCGGTGCCCGCGCCGCCCTTGCGCCACGCGTTCTCGGACATCGTCACCGCGTCTTCGTTGCGCACCTTTCCGTTCTTCACTTCGGCGGCGATGACGTAGGAAGTCATCACCTTGGTCATGCTGGCCGGCGCCAGGTGCGCGTGGATGTTCTCGCCCGCCAGTACCTGCCCGGAGGCGTAGTCCATCACGATCCACGCCTTGGACACGGCCGGTGCCGGTGCCGGCGGAATCGACACCACGGCAGGGGCCGCCGGCGGCAGCGGGGCCGGGGTCTGGGCAAATGCCAGCCCTGCGGCAAGCGTGATCGCGGTGGCGGCGGCAAAGCGGTACTTCATGAGCGGGCAACTCCTCGGAGCCAGATGGCCGGTAACGGGAAAGGCATTGTAGTGAGCCCGCGCGACAGGCGCGGCGCACTGTTCAGCGCAACGACAGCCGTCTTGCCGGTGCGGTCATTCCCGCACGAGCTTGGGCATGCCGAAGCCGAGCCGGGCGATGCGGCCGGCCAGTTCGGTGAAGTCCGGCTGGGCCGAGCGCACGCGCAAACGCCACATCGTGCGCCCGCCGGACTGGATGTCGCTGAGCGTGGCGCCGGCAATGCCGGCAGCCGACAAGCGGCCGAGCGCGCGG
>DMID01000224.1 GCA_003449195.1 Lysobacteraceae bacterium
CGCCTGCCTGCTGAGCCTGCTGCCCTTGCCCGTGCTTGCGGCGGCCACGCAAGCACAGGCGGCCGCGGCGTCCAAACAAGGCAACGTGGTGCTGTACCGCTGCGTCGGCAGCCAGGGCGCCATCGCGCTGCGCGATTCGCCCTGCCCGACCGATCAGCGCCAGCAGGTGATCACGATGCAACGGCCGCAGGATCCGCCACCCTCGACGCATCCCGCTCCTGCGGCCAAGCCGGAAAAGGCCGCTGCGCCCGAACGCGAAGTCCGCGTCGTCATCGCCCAGCCGCCACGCCCGATGTACGAGTGCGTCTCCCCCGACGGCGAGCGCTACACCAGCGACACCGCCGAAGGCCGGCAACGCTGGGTGCCCACCTGGGTCCATGCCTACCCGATGCATCCACCGCATGGCCCGCGCCCGGCCGCTTCGGCAAGCCTGTCCGTCACTGGCGGCACGCGCTCCGGCAACGCCTCGGCATCGCTTTCGATCGGCGGACACACCGGCTACGACCGTCCGGCATATTCACCGGGCGTGGCGATCCCGGTCGGCGGCGCATGGGTGAACGACGAATGCCATGCCTTGCCGCAACAGGAAGTGTGCGCGCGCCTGTCCGACCGCAAATACGAAATCCTGCGTCGATACGGTGGCGTGATGCCGAGCGAACGCCATGCGATGGACCTCGAACAGCGCGGCATCGATGCGCGCATGGCCAACGATTGCCCGGGCTGGTGAGCCGGTGCGCCTGCTTGCCGCCGTCGTGCTGCTGGTCTGCATTGCCGCCGTCCGCGCTCCCGCGTTGGCGGCGGATGTCGTCATCTACCGCTGCACTGCGGCCGATGGCCAGCAGTCGCTGCAGAACGCCCCCTGCGCCAAGGGCCTGAAGCAGCAGAAGGTCATGGCCACTCCCCTGCCGACGATGCCTGCGCGCCCGGCCACCGCGGCAACGCAGAATGCGGCGGCCAACAATGATGACCTGCCGCCCTTGCGCGGCTGCATCGATGCGCAGGGTGGCATCAGCATCGTGCGCACGGCCTGTCCCGCCGGCAGCAAGCCTTATTCGCGCACGCTGCATGACGTGCCGACAGCCCCGTCGCCCTCCGGCCAGGCCGAACCCGCGGCGCCTCCTGCAGCCACCGTACCGGCCTCCGACGTGCTCGACAGCAAACACCCGCCCGTCACGACGCCCGCATCGCCGGCGTCATCGGCCACCGCCTCTCCGGCACGGCGGCTGCCGCCGCCCACGCTGTTCCAGTGCGGTGCCCCCGACCGCGGCAGCTACTACAGCGAGGATTACGCACCGAAGTCGCGCTGCCTGCCGCTGAGCATCACCAACCTCGATGGCAGCTCCGGCAATGGCAACGTGCAGGCGTGCCAGATGGTCACCGAAGTCTGTGCCCCGGTCCCGGACCGGCAACTGTGCGCCGCATGGAAACAGCAGCGCGACATGGCCGAATCCCGGCTGCGCTATGCCGGCCAGGACCAGCGCGAGCAAGCGGCGGCCGACTTGGCGAGGCTGCAGAAGATCGTCGACGAAACCACCTGCGGCGCAGCCGACCAGACGCCATGAAAGCCTCATGGCCCGGAATCCGGCCATGAGGCCTGTCGCGCACGCAAGCTTGCGGCAAGCTCATCTTTGAACCGGGAAAGCCGCACGGGATGGCCTGATTCACGGCCTGCCTGGTATCGGGGCTGGAAGACGCGTATCGATTTGCGCTCGATGCATGCGGCCGGGCGCGGCAATCCCGGCCTTTTCCCGTCGTAGGATGGCCACACCCGCCATCCGTCACGGAGTCAGCATGCCCGCCCATTCCGCATCCGTCCTGCGTCTTGCCGGCCTCGCGGCCCTGCTGTGCGGCGCCAGCGCCTGCCACAAGCCCGAGCCGCCGGCCGACGACAAGCCGCCGCAACCGCAGGCCACCGAACTGCGCGACGCAATCAAGCAACCGATCGACAAGGCAAAGGCGGTCGAAGGCGCGGTCCAGCAGGCCGCCACCGCCCAATCCCGGCAGATAGACGCCGCCACGGCGCAATGAGTCGGCACGGCACCTGCGCGTGACCCGGATGCAAGAACGCCCCGGCATGCCGGGGCGACAGGCCGCCGCCGATCAAAGCCCGCAGAAGCAGTAGGCCAGCGCCTTGACCGGCGCACCGTTGCGGTCGCGCACGGCACTTTCGACGAAGCGCAGCTGCGCGTCGGTCTCCGGCATCGTGCGCGCCAGGGCAATGCGGGCAAAGTCCGAGTCCTTCAGCAGCGAAGCACCGACATGGCTGCCGGCGAAGCCGCCGAGGAACTGCGAGAACGGCGTGGCCGCCTTCTCGATGTAATGCACCCGGTACTTGCCCTCGCCCAGCTTGACCCGGCGCGCGGCATCGGCGACGGCATCCTGCAGGCCGCCGAATTCGTCCACCAGCCCGCGCTCCCTGGCCTGCGCGCCGCTCCACACGCGGCCACGGGCGATGGCGTCGATCTGCTCCACCGTCTTGCCGCGCGCGGCGGCCACCTTGCCGGTGAAATCGGCATAGCCCTTGTCGATCACCGACTGGATCATCTGCCCGACCTGCGGGTCCATCGGCCGGGTCACGTCGAACGCGCCGGCGTACCGGGTGGTGCCCACGCCGTCGGTGTGCACGCCCAGCTTGTCCAGCGTGCGGGTGAAGTTGGGCACCAGCCCGAAGATGCCGATCGAGCCGCTGATCGTGGACGGGTCGGCATAGATGCGGTCGGCATCCATGCTGATCCAGTAACCGCCGGATGCGGCCAGATCGCCCATCGACACCACCACCGGCTTGCCGGCCTTCTTGAGCGCATCGACCTCGCGGCGGATCTGCTCGGAGGCGAACACTTCGCCGCCGGGCGAATCCACGCGCAGCACCACCGCCTTGACCTTGTCGTCGTCGCGCGCCTGCCGCAGCAGGGCCGAAGTGCTGACGCCGCCGATCTTGCCGGCCGGCTGTTCGCCGCCGGCGATCTCGCCCTCGGCCACCACCACGGCCACCTGCGCGCGCTCGTCCAGCGGATTGCGCCGCGCGTCGAGCTGGGCGAGATAGTCGTCCAGCGACACCTGGCGGAAGCCGCCGTCGGCGTCCTTGTCGGCCACGCCGCGCTGGGTCAGCAGGTCGTCGACCTCCTCTTCCGTCTTCAGCCCGTCAACCAGCTTCTGCTGCAAGGCCAGCTTGGCGATGTCACCGCCCGTGCCGGCAATGCCGTCGGGCAGCGCATCGATGCCGGCAGCCAGCTGCGCGGCATCGAGCTTGCGCGCGGTGGCGATGTCGGACAGGTAGCGCTGCCACACGTCGTTCATCCAGAACAGATCGGCCTCCTTGGCATCCTTCGAGGCGGCGTCGAGGATGTACGGCTCGGCGGCGGACTTGTACTCGCCCACGCGGAACAGGTGCACGTCCACGCCGAGCTTTTCCTGCAGGCCCTGGCGGAAATACTGGCGGTAGCGGCCCAGGCCTTCGAGCAGCAGGCTGCCCATCGGGTCGAGGTAGACCTCGTTGGCCTGCGCGGCCAGCAGGTACTGGCTCTGGTCCAGGTTCTCGCCGAAGGCCACCACCTGCTTGCCCGAGGCGCGCAGCCTGGCCAGTGCGGCGGCCACTTCGCGCATCGAGGCGAAGCCGCTGGCCTGCAGCTTGTCCACGTCCAGGAACACGCGCTCGATCTTCTTGTCGTCGCGGGCCGCGTCGATGGCGCGCAACAGGTCACGCAGCTGCACTTCGCCGCCCTTGTCGCCCATCGACTTGGCCAGCGCACGGGTCAGCGGGTCGGTGCTGAACTGCTCGACCAGCTTGCCTTCCGGCGCGATCACCAGCGTGGTGCGCTCGTGCAGCGGCTTGGTGTTGCCGCCGCCGGAAGCCATCACCGCCGCCATCACCGCGAGGAACACGAACAGCAGGCCGAAGAACACCAGGTTCAGGATCAGCCTGCGGGTGAAATTCATCACGTTCCACAAACCGACGAAGAAACGGGCGATGGGGTTGGGGCGTACGGCCTGATTCATGGAACGCTCCGAAACGGAAGGAATTGCGACTAAATCCGGACTGGCCGCGACAGCATAGCCGCAGCCCCGGCGGCTTTCATGGCGCCAAAGTCATGCCCGGCCCACGGGCCGAGCCTGCGATCAGGCGCCGGCTGCTGCGCGCGAAACGCCAGCCCAGGCCGATGGCCGCGGCGGTGAGGCCGAGGATCAACCCGGCCCACATGCCCG
>DMID01000058.1:0-294 GCA_003449195.1 Lysobacteraceae bacterium
AGGTCAGCGAACCGGCGGTCTGCGGCAGCACCAGGCAGTCGCGCAGCAGCAACACGAGGATGAGGCTCGCGGCCAGAGCGAAGGCCCATTGCGGCGCGCGCGAACCGGGCCGGCGGTCGTCGTGGCGTGCCGCGAACATGAAGGCCAGCGGCGCCAGCAGCAGCGATGCCATCGACCATGGCCACGGCGAACCGTCGCGGATGACCAGCGCGGGCACGATGTCCTTGGTCAGCAGGCGGTCGGTGTAGGTGACCCACGAACCGTAGGTCTGCTCGTACAGGGTGAAGAACACCA
>DMID01000058.1:509-2614 GCA_003449195.1 Lysobacteraceae bacterium
CCATCAGCGCCGCCAGCGGCAGCACGCCGAGCAGCGCCCCTGCGTAGATGGCCCACTCGCGCGGCAGGCCGAGGACCTTCTCGCGCAAGGCCGCCGGCCGGGGCGGTTCGGCGTGGCCATGCAGGTATTTCTGCCCCCACAGGAACATCGCCAGCCCGGCCACCATGCCGATGCCGGCCAGCCCGAAACCGTACGTCCAGCCCCAGCGTTCGCCGATGTAGCCGCACACCAGCGAGGAGAACAACGAACCGAGATTGATGCCGGCATAGAACAGCGAGAAGCCCGAATCGCGGCGCGGGTCGTTTTCCGCATACAGCTTGCCCACGATGGTGGAGATGTTGGGCTTGAGGAAACCCACGCCGACGATGATCAGCGCCAGCGACAGGTAGGTCATGCGCAGCGCGGCCTCGTCGCGGATGACCAGCCCGTCGGCGCCGCGCACGGCTTCGTGGCCTTCCGCCGCCATGCCGAGGTGGCCGAGGATCAGCAGCAGGCCGCCGAACACCACCGCCTTGCGCATGCCCAGCCAACGGTCGGCCATCAGCCCGCCGATCACCGGCACGCAGTACACCAGCCCGCCGTAGGCGCCGAGCAAATCCAGCCCGGCCTTGTCGCCGAACAGGTGGTGCTTGGTCAGGTAGAGCAGCAGCAGCGCCTTCATGCCGTAGAAGGAGAAGCGCTCCCACATCTCGGTGAAGAAGGCGACGTACACGCCCTTGGGATGGCCGAGGAAATCGTCGGAGGCGGGCAGGGCGGTGGTCGTGGGCATGGAAGGAAGCGGCATGCGCGAGGGCGGTGCAAAGCGGCGAGTATAGGCAGGGCCGGGCTCGCGTCGGCTGGGCAGCATGGGGCCGCGCGCTGGACTTGGGTGGTTACAGGCGATAGCGTTGCCCGGTTATCGGTATCCGTCCAATTCCCATGAATCAACCAGTCCAGCGCCAGCTCACCCTGCGCGCCGTCGTGCTTTCCGTCGTGCTGGCGGTCATCCTGTCCGCCGCCAACGCTTATCTGGGCCTGTTCGCCGGCCTGACCATTGCCACCGCGATTCCAGCGGCGGTCGTCTCGATGGGCGTGCTGCGCCTGCTCGGAGGCGGCAGCATCCTGGAGAACAACATCGTCCAGACCGGCGCATCGGCCGGTTCGTCGATCGCGGCCGGCGTGATCTTCACCATTCCGGCGCTGGTGATCATGGGTTACTGGCCGGACTTCAAGTACTGGTGGGTGCTGGGCATCGCCGGTCTGGGCGGTTTGCTGGGCGTGCTGTTCTCGGTGCCGCTGCGGCGCTCGATGATCGTCGAGGAGCCCTTGCCCTTCCCCGAAGGCAAGGCTGCGGCCGAAGTGCTCAAGGCCGGCGAGAACCCCGGCCCGGGGCTGAAGATCCTCGCCGTGGCCGGCAGCCTCGGCGCACTGGTCAAGCTGGCGGCGGCCAGCGGCCTGCGCGTCATCCCGGACAGCTGGGCGCAGGCGGCCTACGTTGGCAGTTCCAAGGTGACGGCCTACATCGGCACCAACCTGTCGCCGGCATTGCTGGGCGTGGGCTACATCGTCGGCCTGAACGTGGGCATCGTGGTGGTGTCCGGTTCGATCCTGTCCTGGCACATCGCCATTCCGCTGTACCAGGCGTTCTTCACCGGCAGCGATCCGGAACTGGCAAGCAAGCTGGCCGGGCTGTCCGCGGGTGATGCGGCCGGCGCCATCTGGAGCGCGAAGATCCGCTACCTCGGCGTGGGCACCATGCTGGTGGGCGGCGTGTGGACGCTGTTTTCGCTGCGCAAGTCGCTGCTGGGCGGCATCAAGTCCGGGCTGGCGGCCGCGCGCAAGAACAGCGGCGGCAAAGTGCTGGCCGAGACCGAACGCGACCTGCCGATGAAGTGGATGATCATCGCGCTGGTGCTGTTCACGCTGCCGTTGCTGGGCCTGTATCAGGAAATCGTCGGCATGTGGCACGTGTCGATCCCGATGACCATCATCATGATCGTGGCCGGCTTCCTGTTCGTGTCGGTGTCCGGCTATCTGGCCGGGCTGATCGGTTCGTCCAACAACCCGGTGTCGGGCATCAC
This sequence comes from Lysobacteraceae bacterium, assembly GCA_003449195.1. Taxonomy (GTDB): domain Bacteria; phylum Pseudomonadota; class Gammaproteobacteria; order Xanthomonadales; family Xanthomonadaceae; genus Xanthomonas_B. Next base: position 2,570 of record DMID01000058.1, read on the forward strand.
CATTTCCACCATCCTGTTTGCCTCGGTGGTGCTGGTGCTGCTGCT
>DMID01000213.1 GCA_003449195.1 Lysobacteraceae bacterium
CTGAAAGCGGGGGGACGTCGGTGCGCCAGAATGCCGAGAATGTCGGCAAGGCCGACCAACTGGCACGCAATGCAGCCGATACCGCACGCCAGGGCGGGCAGGTGGTCGAAGACGTGGTGAGCACCATGTCCGGGATCAACGAGTCGAGCAAGCGCATTGCCGAGATCATCTCGGTGATCGATGGAATTGCCTTTCAAACCAACATCCTCGCCTTGAATGCGGCAGTGGAGGCTGCGCGCGCCGGCGAACAGGGTCGCGGCTTTGCCGTGGTGGCATCGGAAGTGCGCTCGCTGGCTCAGCGATCGGCGGAAGCGGCCAAGGAAATCAAGCGGTTGATCGATGATTCGGTCGGCAAGGTGGGCAATGGCACGCAACTGGTGGCCATGGCCGGCCAGACCATGCGCGAGGTGGTCGAATCGGTGCAACGCGTGACCGATTTGATGGCCGAGATTGCCGCTGCCAGCCGCGAGCAGAGCGCAGGCATCGAGCAGGTCAATACGACGGTGATGCAATTGGATGCAACGACCCAGCAAAACGCGGGCCTGGCCGAGGAAATGGCGGCTTCAGCGCATGTCCTGGAGCAGAAAGCATCCGAATTGCTGCAGAGCGTCCTGAGCAGTGCCACCGGCAACACTGCCGGTGCCCATCGTGGCGCTGGGTTGGCTGCGGTTGCTTGATCGTGTGCCGTCGCCAAGCCGTGTCCGCCGCAAGGCGGATGCGGCTTGCGGCGCACGGCATCCGTGCCCGATGCACAGATGTCTCGATGCCTGTGCTCAGTATTTGCCGTAAGTATCTTCCAGCTGCCGGGAAACCTCCGCGTCCAGTTGCCGGTAGGCCGCGCTGTCGGTCTGACCCTGCAGAACCAGCTGGAACAGGCCTTCCAGCAGGGACTGCCCGTTGTTCGAAATGTCTTCGCAGACGTGCTGGTCGAATTCGATGTCCATTCCGTTCATCTCGCATGATGTGTACGGGATTCTTAGCAGAATCTGTGCCAGGTAGCGGGTGCGCGCCATATCGGGCTTTTGCCGTGACGCCGCTGCCTGCAGGTGACGTGGCGCGTCATTTTCCGCATGCAGCCCGAGCGGCGTGGTGACGACTGGCTGCGGCCGGTGCCGGGGCATAGACTTGCGCCCATTGACTCAAGGAGACGAGTGATGGATCGGATCGTGCGCTGTTCCGGGGTGGCGCTGCTGGGCCTGCTGGCCGCATGCGGGCAGCAGGGTACCGAAACGCCGTCTCCGGTGCCGGCCGCCGGAGACGTGGTTGCCGCGGTGCCCGAACCGGCGGCAAGCGGCGTGCAGGATGTCGCCGAGCATGATGCGATGCGCACCGTCGGCATCACTTTCCCGCCGGACATCAACCGCACGCCGGGCCTGGCCACCTTGCTGGGCAATTACGCCGCGGCCGCGCGGGCCGAGCTGGACCAGGCGGTCACCGGCCTCGGCACGGAAAAACCGAGGGCGCCGTACGACTTGTCGCTGGATTTCCGCAAGACCGTGGAGACCCCGACGCTGGTCGCGGTCTCCGCCGACGGCAGCCTGTATACCGGCGGTGCGCACGGCATGCCGCTGGTGGCGCGCTTCGTCTGGTTGCCTGCGCGCGGCGAGGCCTTGACCGCCGAACACCTGCTTGCCGATGCGGCCGGCTGGCAAGCCGTGTCCGCGTATGCGCGCGAGCATCTGCGTGCGCAGGCGGCCGACCGGCTGAATGCATCGCAGGGCCTGAGCGCACAGGATCGTGCCGAGCTTCTGAAAAGCGGCGCACAGATGATCGACGACGGCACCAAGCCGGAGCCGGCCAGTTTTGCCCAGTTCGAACCGGTGCCCGGTGCGGACGGGCGCATCGCCGCCTTGCGCTTCGTGTTCCCCCCGTATCAGGTGGGGCCGTATTCGGACGGCACGCAGACGGTCGAGGTCCCGGCCTCGGTGTTGCGGCCGCATGTGGCGGCGGCATATCGGGAGTTGTTCGCGCAATGAGGTGAAACCGGAGGTGTGGCATGCCGGAACGGGTCAAAGCCCGGGTTGAAGCCCTGCTGGCAGAAGCCGGCATCCGCGTCGATGGCGATGCCGCCACCGATATCCGCCTCCACGACCCGCATTTCCATGCACGGGTGCTGTCGCAGGGCTCGCTCGGTCTGGGCGAGAGCTACATGGAAGGCGGCTGGGACGTCGATTCGCTCGACGGCTTGCTGACCCGGCTGCTGGAAGCGCATCTGGACGAGCGCGTGCATGGTCTGGGTGAAATCGCCGATGCCTTGCGTGCGCGCCTGACCAACCTGCAGGCAGGCAGGCGCAGTTACGAAGTCGGCACGCGCCACTACGACCTCGGCAACGATCTCTATCAGGCCATGCTCGGCAAGCGGCTGGTCTACAGCTGCGGTTACTGGCGGCATGCGCGGACGCTGGATGATGCACAGGAAGCCAAGCTCGATCTGATCTGTCGCAAGCTCGGCCTCGAACCCGGCATGCGCATTCTCGACATCGGTTGCGGCTGGGGCGAGGCCCTGAAATACGCGGCCGAACGTTACGGTGTCAGCGGCGTGGGCGTGACCATTTCCGCCGAGCAGGCCCGCTTTGCCAAGCAGCTGTGCGAAGGCTTGCCTGTGGAAATCCGCCTGCAGGATTACCGCGAGCTGGACGAACGTTTCGACGCGGTCCTTTCCGTCGGCATGTTCGAGCACGTCGGCGACAAGAACTACCGCACGTATTTCGAAACCGCGCGCCGTTGCATGGCCGAGGACGGCCTGTTCCTGCTGCACAGCATCGGCACCAACGTCAGCCGCCACCGCACCGATCCGTGGATCGCGCGCTACATCTTCCCCAATTCGATGCTGCCTTCGGCCGAGCAGGTCGCTCGCGGCTATCAGGGGCTGTTCGTGATGGAGGATTGGCACAACTTCGGCACCGACTACGACCTCACGCTGCAGGCGTGGCGGGCCAATGTCGAGGCGGCGTGGGAGCGGCTCGATGCGCGTTACGACGAGCGCTTCCGGCGGATGTGGCGTTTCTATCTGGCCGCGTCGATGGCCACGTTCCGCACCCGCCACGCACAACTGTGGCAGCTGGTGCTGTCACCGCGCGGCGTGCCCGGCGGTTACGTCGCGCCGCGCTGACCGACATCGGCCGTCCAGTGCCGTTGCGATCGTGCAGTGGCGAATGTTTGACCAAAGCGTCGCCGATGCCCGTCGCTCAAGGGCCGCGAAGATTTGTCCACAGGCTGTTCCATCGATGGTCCACCGCCGCTGTGGAAAACCGCCGGATGCACAGCCGCCCGGGATGAGCGGGCGGCTGCAGGGTGGCATGGCGGGCCGACGGGATTCAGTTGCCGCCCGTGCTCAGCCCGCGCTTTTCGAGCAGCGGTTCGATCTGCGGGTCGTGGCCGGCAAAGTCGCGGAACAGCTCCATCGCATCCTTGCTGCCGCCGCGCGAGAGCAGGGTGGCGCGGAAGCGATCACCGTTGGCGCGGCTCAGGCCGCCGTGCTGGCGGAACCACTGCTGGGTGTTGGCGTCCAGCACCTCGGCCCAGATGTAGGCGTAATAACCGGCAGCGTAACCGCCCATGATGTGGCTGAAGTAGGGCGTGCGGTAGCGCGGCGGCACCGGCGCGTAGTCGATGCCGTCCTGCTTCAGCGCAGCGGCTTCGAAAGGCATCACGCCGGCGGCATCGGGCACCTGGCCGGCGGCGATCTGGTGCCAGTTCTGGTCGAGCATGGCCGCGCCGAGGTACTCGGTGGTGGCAAAGCCCTGGTTGAACTTGGCTGCGGCCACCACCTTGTCCAGCAAGGCCTGCGGCATCGGTGCGCCGCTGCGGTAGTCCTTCGCATAGTTCTTCAGGATGCTCGGCCAGTCGGCCCACATCTCGTTGACCTGCGAGGGGAACTCGACGAAGTCGCGCGGCACGCTGGTGCCGGAGAAATACGGGTATTCCACGTTCGAGAACATGCCGTGCAAGGCATGGCCGAATTCGTGGAACATCGTGGTCACCTCGTCCCAGGTCAGCAGCGTGGGCTGGCCGGCCGAGGGCTTGGGGATGTTGAGGTGGTTGGCGACCACCGGCTTGTCTCCGGTCAGTTTCGACTGCGAGACATACGAGTTCATCCACGCGCCGCCGCGCTTGGATGCGCGCGCATACGGGTCGTGGATGAAGATGGCCAGCTGCTTGCCGTCGGCATCGAACACGTCGTAGACGAGGATGTCGTCGCGGTACTTGGGCAGGTCGTGGCGCTCCTTGAAGGTCAGCCCGTATTCCTGATTGGCCGCGTAGAACACGCCGTTTTCCAGTACGTTCTTGTACTCGAAGTACGGCTTGAGCTGGCTTTCGTCGAAGCTGTACTTGGCCTGGCGCACCTTCTCGCTGTAGAAGGCCCAGTCCCACGGCTCCAGCGCGAAGCTCGGCTTGCCTGCGGCTTTCTGCTCGGCATCGATCATGGCCTGCAGGTCGGCGGCTTCGCGCTTGGCGTTGGCCACGGCCGGTGGCGCCAGCTTGCCGAGCATCGCGTTGACGGCCTCGGGGGTTTTCGCGGTCTGGTTCTGCAGCGAATAGGCCGCATAGGTCGGGAAGCCGAGCAGCTTGGCCTTGTCGGCGCGCAGGCTCATGATCCGCGATACCAGCGCGGTGTTGTCATAAGGCCCGCCGCGGCTGCCGCGCGCGATGGAGGCCTCGTAGATGCGCTGGCGCAACGCACGGTCGGTCAGGTTGGTCAGCGGTGGCTGTCCGGTGGTGTTGAGCAGGGCGATGACGTACTTGCCTGCCAGCCCGCGGTCTTTCGCGGTCTGCGCGGCGGCGGCGATCTGCTCGGCGGACAGGCCGTCGAGCTGCTTGACGTCATCCACCACCACGGCCGATGCGTTGACCTCGTTCAGCACGTTCTGGCTGAACTGCGTGCCCAGCCTGGCCATCTCGGCATTCATCGCCTTCAGCGTGGCCTTGTCGGCATCGGACAGGTTGGCGCCGGCGCGGACGAAGTTCTCGTAATACTTTTCGACCAGCCGCCTGCTTTCCGGGTCGAGCTTGAGGACATCACGCTGCGCATACACGGCCTGGATGCGTGCGAACAGTTTGCCGTCCAGCGTGATGGCGTCCTGATGCGCGGCGAACTTGCCCGAATACTCGGCCTGCAGCTTCTTGCGGGTGTCGTTGGTGTCCGTGCCCACCAGGTTGAAGAACACGGTGGTGGCGCGGTCGAGCAGCTGGCCGGTCTTTTCCATCGCCACGATGGTGTTGTCGAAGGTGGCCGGGGCCGGGTTGTCGGCAATCGCGCGGACGTCCTTGAGCTGCTCGGCCATGCCGGCATCGAAGGCCGGCGCGAAGTCGGCATCCTCGATCTTGTCGAACTGCGGGTAATGCAACGGCAGCGGGCTTTCGCGGAAGAGGGGATTGGCCTGCTGCACGGATTGGGCAGCGGGCGCACCGGTGGAGGCATAAGCAGGCATGGCGAGTCCCAGGCTTGCGGCCAGCGCGAGGGCGAGGCGATGGTTCAAGGCGGTTTCCTTGGCGTTGGTCAGTCGTCCAAGCCTAGCCCATGTCGCGCAGTTGCCCGCATGACGAAAGACATGGCACGCATCGCATCGGCGGTCTTATGCTGGGCCAATGCAAATCATCGAAGAAACAAGCGACGCATTCGGCTTCGTGCTGCGGGGCATCGACGGCGCGACTTTGCCGCTCGCGCAATGGCGGGGCAGTGCCTTGCTGGTGGTGAATGTGGCTTCGCGCTGCGGTTTCACCCCGCAATACGCGGGGCTGGAAGCCTTGTGGCGCGCCCATCGCAAGCGCGGGCTGGTGGTGATTGGCTGCCCGTGCGACCAGTTCGGCCATCAGGAACCGGGGGACGAAGCGGAAATCCGCGGCTTCTGTGCGTTGCATTACGACGTGAGCTTCCCGATGTCGGCCAAGCTCGACGTCAACGGGGCCGGTGCCGACCCGCTGTGGGCGTGGATGAAGCGGCAGCGGCCCGGCGTGCTGGGCACCGGCGCGATCAAATGGAACTTCACCAAGTTCCTGATCGGCCGCAACGGGCAGGTGCTGTCGCGGCATGCGCCGACGGCCAAGCCCGCTTCGCTGGAGGCGGACATCGAACGGGCACTCGCCAGAGGCTGAGTGCCCGCGCCGCCCTCACTTTTCGACGAAGGCGCGCTCGAACACGTAATCGCCCGGCGTGCCGATGCGTGGCGACGCGACAAACCCGCGACTGTCCAGCAGGGTGCGCAGATCGGCCAGCATCTGCGGGCTGCCGCAGATCATGAAGCGGTCGTTCTCGGGCGAAATTTCCGGCAGGCCGAGCGTGCGCTGCATCGCGCCGCTGGCCATCAGCTCGGTCAGGCGGCCTCGGTTGGCGAAGTCTTCGCGGGTCACGGCCGGGTAATACAGCAGCTTCTCGCGGACCAGCTCGCCGATGAACTCCTGCCGCGGCAGTTCGTCCTCGAAATACGCGCGATAGGCGAGGTCGTGCTCGTGGCGCACGCCATGGGTGAGGATCACCCGGTCGAAGCGCACGTAGGTTTCCGGGTCCTTGATGATCGACAGCCACGGTGCCAGCCCGGTGCCGGTGCCGAGCAGGTAGAGGTTGCGGCCGGGCGTGAGGTCGCTGATCAGCAGCGTGCCGGTGGGCTTGCGCCCGATCAGGATGGTGTCGCCGGGCTGGAGGTGCTGCAGCCGCGAGGTCAGCGCGCCATCCTGCACCTTGATGCTGAAGAAGTGCAGGGTTTCTTCCCAGTTGGCGCTGGCGATCGAATAGGCGCGCATCAGCGGCTTGCCGTCGACCTCGAGACCGATCATCACGAACTGGCCGTTCTCGAAGCGGAAGCCGTCGTCGCGGGTGGTGGTGAAGCTGAAATAGGCGTCGGTCCAGTGGTGGACCGAAAGCACCGTGGCGGTGCCGAAAGCGGAAGACATGCCGGTGGTTCGCGGGGATTTCGGAGGCGGCCATTCTAGCCGACCGCGGCGAGATGAGAGTCTTTCTCGGTTGTCAGGGAACCGCATCGGCCGCCGGTTGGTTCAGGGCACGAAGCTCAATTCGTAGGACAGGTACAGCGGCGCACTGGCCGGGGCCGGCAGCGTGCGCTTGCGCAGGAACTTCTCCACACAGACCGCCAGCGGCGTATCGCCCTTGCGCCAGCTGGCGGTGACGGCGCCTTGCGCATCCAGCCGGACCACGACGATGAAAGGCTCGGTACTGGCGCTGGGCATGGCGCAGGCCGCCACGCCTTCGTCGAGCGCGGCAGACTGTGCCTGCCGGATGCGCATGGCCGCCTCGGCCGCCAGTGCGGCCTCGTCGCGGTCGGCCAGTGCCTTGGCCTGGGCGAAATCCAGTGGTGCCGGTTCGGCGGCGTCGGCAAGCGGAGCAAGCAGGGCCAGCAACAGCAGGCAAGGGCGGATGCGGGACATGGCGGGGACTCGGTCTGTGGAGTTCAACGATAGCCGGCGGCCTGCAGTTCGAAAAGCTCCGCATAGCGGCCGTGCTGGGCCATCAGTTCCTCGTGGCTGCCGCTGGCTTCGACCTTGCCGTCGGCCAGCACGAGGATGCGGTCGGCCATCCGCACCGAGGAAAACCGGTGCGAGATCAGGATGGCGGTGCGGCCGTGGGACAGGTCCTTGAAGCGGCGGAACACCTCGTACTCGGCCCGCGCATCCAGCGCCGCGGTGGGTTCGTCGAGGATCAGCACCTGCGCATCACGCATGTAGGCCCGGGCGATGGCGATTTTCTGCCATTGCCCGCCGGACAGGTCCACGCCGTCCTTGAACAGTTTGCCCAGGCGCTGCCCGTACCCGGCCGGCAGCCGCCCGATCACTTCGTCGGCAAGCCCGGCATGGGCCGCGGCCTCGATGCGTGCGGCATCGTCGCGCTGCTCGATGCGGCCCACCGCGATGTTGTCGGCGGCGCTGAAGTAGTAACGCACGAAGTCCTGGAAGATCACGCCCACGTGGGCACGCAGCTCGTCCACGTCGTAGTCGCGCAGGTCGTGCCCGTCCAGCAGCACGCGGCCTTCGTCCGGGTCATAGAGGCGGGCCAGCAGCTTCACCAGCGTGGTCTTGCCGGCGCCGTTCTCGCCGACCAGGGCCAGCACTTCGCCGGCCTTCAGGGTGAAGGACAGCCCGCGCACCGCCCAGCGTCGCGCGCCCGGATAGCGGTAGCCCACATTCTCGAAGACGAAGCCCTCGCGGATCGGCGACGGGAACGGCAGCGGATGCGACGGGGACAGGATTTCCGGACGGATGCGGAAGAAAGAGAACAGGTCGTCCAGGTACAGCGCCTGCCCGGCGACGTCGGAAAAGCCGGACAACAGGCTTTCCAGCAGGCTGCGCAGGCGCAGGAACGAAGCCGACAGGAAGGTCAGGTCGCCGATGCTGAAATCCCCGCGCACCGTGCGCCAGGCGATCAGCGCGTAGGCGGCGTAATACCCAAGCGTGCCCAGCGCGGTCAGCACGCCGCCCCAGCCGGCGCGGCGCAGCGCGACCTTGCGGTTGGCCCGGTAGATCGACCACGCCAGCGTGCGGTAGCGATCCACGAGGAAGCGCGCCAAGCCGAAGCTCTTGATCTCCTTGGTGTACTGCGCGCCGGCACCGAGCATGCGCAGGTAGTCCAATTCGCGCCGTTCCGGCGTCCACTGGAAATTGACCGCGTAGCTCTGCGCGTTGAAATGCCATTCGCCGACGAAGGCCGGCACCAGCGCGATCAGCAGCAGCACGATCAGCCACGGGGCGTAGACCATCAGGCCGACGGCGAAGCTGGCGATGGTGACCAATGACTGCACCTGCCCGAGCAGCTGGCTCAGCAGCGGGCTGCGCCCGGCGATCTGGCGGCGGGCACGGTCCAGCTTGTCCTGCAGGTCCGGGTCTTCGAAGTCTTCCAGGTCCAGCTCGGCCGCATGTTCCATCAGGCGCACGCTGGTGCGGTTGGAGTACAGCTCGGACAGCAGCGAATCGACCAGGGTGACCACCCGGCCCAGCAGGTCCGAAGCGACGGCCAGCGCGAATTCCGCAGCCAGCAACTTCGCCAGCAAGGCCAACTGGCCCGAATGCCACCAGGCCGACAGGGACACATCGGGCAGATGGAGGCCCGACAGCCGCACCACTTCGTCGACGATCAGCTTGCCGACGTACAACGTGGCCACCGGCAGCAGCGCCCGCACCAGGCGCAGGCCGAGCGTGGCCAGCAACAGGGTCTTGCTGGTCTGCCAGATGCTCGCGATGAAGGGCGGCAGGTTGCCCAGCGCGGCGAAGCGCTGGCGCAGGTCGAGGGGCGGTGCGGGTTCCGGATGCCTCCGGGAAGAGGTGGGCATGCGCCAGGGCCGGCATCGGCAGGGGGGGCAGCATGCCACAGCCGGGCATCGGCTTCCGTCGATGCCGGGTTCCGCATCGCCGCCGCGGCCGGCCCGGCGCGAAGGATTAGAATGCTCCGGTTCCCTTTCCCACAGCCAGCAACGAGCCCGCAGTGAGCCAGTCCAACGCCAGTGCGTCGCCTGCACGCCCGATCAAGCAGGAAGACCTCATCCAGTCCGTCGCCGATGCCCTGCAGTACATCAGCTACTACCACCCGGTGGACTACATCAAGAACCTCGCCGCCGCCTACGAGCGCGAGGAGAGCCCGGCCGCCAAGGACGCCATTGCCCAGATCCTGATCAACTCGCGCATGGCCGCCGAAGGCCACCGCCCGATCTGCCAGGACACCGGCATCGTCACCGTGTTCCTGAAGGTGGGCATGGACGTGCGCTGGGAGGGCTTCACCGGCTCGCTGGAAGACGCCGTCAACGAGGGCGTGCGCCGCGCCTACAACGACCCGGACAACAAGCTGCGCGCCTCGGTGCTGCGCGACCCGGCCGGCAAGCGCCAGAACACCAAGGACAACACGCCGGCCGTGATCAACATCTCGATCGTCCCGGGCGCTACAGTTGACGTGATCGTCGCCGCCAAGGGCGGCGGTTCGGAGGCCAAGAGCAAGTTCGTGATGCTCAATCCATCCGATTCCATCGTCGACTGGGTGCTCAAGACCGTGCCGACCATGGGCGCCGGCTGGTGCCCGCCGGGCATGCTCGGCATCGGCATCGGCGGCACCGCCGAGAAGGCGATGCTGATGGCCAAGGAAGCGCTGATGGAGCCGATCGACATCGTCGACCTGCAGGCGCGTGGCGCATCCAACCGCGCCGAGGAACTGCGTCTGGAACTGTACGAGAAGGTCAACGCGCTGGGCATCGGCGCGCAGGGCCTGGGCGGCCTGACCACGGTGTTGGACATCAAGGTCAAGGATTACCCGACCCACGCCGCCAATCTGCCGGTGGCGATGATCCCCAACTGCGCGGCCACCCGCCATGCGCACTTCACGCTGGACGGTTCCGGCCCGGTCGCACTCGACCCGCCCTCGCTGGAAGACTGGCCGAAGCTGACCTACAACCCGGCCAATGCCCGCCGCGTGGACCTGGACACGCTGACCAAGGCCGACGTGGCCGCCTTCAAACCGGGTGAAGTGCTGCTGCTCAACGGCAAGCTGCTGACCGGCCGCGACGCCGCGCACAAGCGCATGGTGGACATGCTGAACAAGGGCGAGACGTTGCCGGTGGACTTCACCAACCGCTTCATCTACTACGTCGGCCCGGTGGACCCGGTACGCGACGAAGTGGTGGGCCCGGCCGGCCCCACCACCGCCACCCGCATGGACAAGTTCACCCGGCAGATGCTGGAGCAGACCGGCCTGATCGGCATGGTCGGCAAGGCCGAGCGCGGCCCGACGGCCATCGACGCCATCCGCGACAACAAGGCCGTATACCTGATGGCGGTGGGTGGCGCGGCCTATCTGGTGTCCAAAGCGATCAAGTCCAGTAAGGTGCTGGCGTTCGCCGATCTGGGCATGGAGGCGATCTACGAGTTCGAGGTCAAGGACATGCCGGTCACCGTCGCCGTGGACAGCACCGGCACCTCGGTGCACAAGACCGGGCCGCGCGAATGGCAGGCGAAGATCGGCAAGATCCCGGTGGTGGTCGAGTAAGCGCCGCGGGGCGGCCCGCGACCGAGCCGCGTTGCCACGCGTGAAGCCGCCGTTTCGGCGGCTTCAGCGTTTCCGGCGTATGGTCAGCTCTGGCCCAACGACATTGCCCGCCATGTCCGACGACGCGCCTTCCCGCATTCTTCCCGCCGGCACGCCGGCGCCCGGTTTCACCCTCGATGCCACGCCGGACCAGACTCTCTCGCTGGCCGAATTGCGCGGCAATCCGGTCGTGCTGGTGTTCTATCCGGCCGATTGGAGCGCGGTATGCGGCGACGAGCTGGCCGTGTTCAACCAGGCCTTGCCGATGCTGCGCAAGGACAAGGCCGTGGTGCTCGGCATTTCCGTGGACAGCGTCTGGTGCCACCAGGCCTACCGCGAATCGCGCCAGCTGCATTTCGACCTGCTGGCCGACTTCGAACCCAAAGGCGCGGTGGCCCGCCTGTACGGGGCTTACGATGAGGGACACGGGTGCTGCAAGCGGGCCTTGTTCGTGATCGATCGCGACGGCGTCATCGCCTGGAGCCATCTGTCGCCGATGGCAGTCAACCCCGGTGTCGATGGCGTGCTCGATGCGCTGGAGGCGCTGCCCGCATGAGCCTGAAAATTCCGGTGGGGCCGCACGACCACGTGCAGGGATCGACGCATGCCCCCGTGGTGCTGGTCGAATACGGCGATTACCAATGCCCCGCCTGCGGCGGTGTCGAGCCGCTGGTCAAACGGCTTCGGCAACGCTTCGGCGACGGCTTGTGCCTGGTGTTCCGCAATTTCCCGTTGTCGGACATGCACCCGCAGGCCTTGCCGGCCGCCATCGTCGCGGAAGTGGCGGCCCGCCACGGCCGGTTCTGGGAAGCGCACGACGTGCTTTACGCCAACCAGAACGTGCTGGGCGTGGAGCTGTACGAGCAGATCGCGCAGTCGCTGGGCATTTCCGCCGATGCGCTGAGCACGGCAATGGACGGCGGCCCGGAAGCGCGCCGCATCGAGGCCGATTTCGAAGGCGGCATCCGCAGCGGCGTCAATGGCACGCCGTGCTTTTTCGTCAACGGGCAGCGCTTCGTGTCGCAGGCCGGGTTCGAGGAACTGTTCGACCTGATCGCCGACATGATCGATGGGCAAGCCGGGCCGGTGCCCGGCTAGACTTTCCCCACCTTGATGCCTGTCCGGAGCGCGCAATGTCGGTTGTCCTGTACGGTTCGCCCAGCACCGCGTCACTGGTGGTCCATTGGTTGCTGCTCGAACTGGATGTCCCGTTCCAGTTGCACTTGCTGGATTTCGACCGGCGCGAGCAGAAGTCGCCCGAATATCTGGCCCTGAATCCGGCCGGCCGCGTGCCCACGCTGGTCATCGACGGCCAGGTGCTGACCGAGGCCGCGGCGATTTCGCTCCATCTGGCCGACCTGCATCCGGGCAGCGGCCTGCTGCCGGCTCCCGGCACGCCTGCGCGGGCGCAGGCCTATCGCTGGATGTTCTTCTGCGCCAACACCTTGCAGCCGGCATACCGGGCATGGTTCTACCCGGACGAGCCGGCCGGTGCCGGGCTGGAGGAACACGTCCGGCGGCAGGCGCGCATGCAGATCGAATCCGCCTGGCAGCAGGTATCGGACCATCTGCTTGCGCACGGCCCGCAGCTGCTCGGCGAACCGCTGTCCGTCGCCGATTTCATGATGACGATGATGATGCGCTGGTCGCGCAACATGCCGCGGCCCAGCGATGACTGGCCGGTGTTGAAGGCGTTTGCGCAGCGGATGAAGGCGCGTCCGGCGTTTGCCGAGGTTTATCGCCGCGAAGGCATCACCGACTGGACCTGAGCCGGCCCCAGCGCCGCGGGTCCGCTCCGTCGATCAGGGCGGACACGCGCTTGGCGGATGCTCAGTACCACTCCAGCAGCGAGATGCCCAGGCCCACGTAGGTGGCGCGGTGGTTGTAGTCGATCATGCTCTCGCCGTAACCGTCGAATATCTGGAGGTGGCCACGCAGCAGGTTGTTGATCGGGAAGCCCCAGTCCAGCTGCACGGCGCCATGGGCACGGTCGCCGCCGCGGAACGAATGCCGCGCCATCAGCGCGACCTCGTGCCCGTCCTTGTGCCACACCAGTGTGGCATCGCCGCGGCCGATGTAATCGTCGATGTGCGGGTTGTTGTCGTCCTTGCTGTCTTCCTTGATGCGGTACCACGGCCGCAGCATCAGCGCCCAGTCGCCGCGATCCAGGCCGATGTCGAAGATCACCCGGTTCCAGCTGCGCGAGAGCGGGTCGCTCTGGCCGTTGGACTGGTGGTTCAGGCCGACCCCGAACAGGCGTCCGCGCCAGCCCAGCAAGCTGTAGTTGTTGCGGAACACCAGCATGGCTTCCGGTTCGTAGTTGGTCTCGCGGAACGGCCGCGAGGTGGCGCTGTTGTAGGCCTGCCAGCGCGAACTCTGGGTATAGCCGACCCACACGTCGCCGTTGTCGCCAAACAGGTTTTCCGCCACCTTGGTCTTGAAGCTCAGCTGGAATTTCAGCTCGGTGCTGTCCAGCTCGCGGCTTTCGGTCACGGTGTTCTGCGGATTGAGCGAAGCGGGGAAGTCGTTGCGCTTGCTCGTCCAGAACACCGGAAACAGGTAGACCGGCTTGTAGGCGCGCAACTGGAACGTGCCCAGCTTGGAGTCCTTGGCCAGCTCCCAGCGGCTGTCCAGCAACGAGCCCTTGCCGGCATTGGCAATGGCATCGCGCTGATCGTCGTGCACGAAGAACGGGGTATCGCTGTCCTGCGGGGCCTGCTTTTTGCCGGCCGATGCGGGCATCGCGTCGAGCCTGGCCTTGGCCTTGTCGGCGGCGGAATCGGCGGCCTGCGGGCTGGCGGCCTGGCGGCCGACGGCCTTGTCGTAGCAGACCAGCCGATCGGCATCGCTGCTGATGGCGGCACAGGCCTCGGGCTTGGCCGTTGCAGCGGCATCGTCGGAGACGGAAGACTGCGCTGCGGCATCGGTGGTGGCGGCAAGCGCAAGCATCAATGCGCAACAGGGCAGGGCGGTGGTGCGATCGATCGGGGTCATCGTTGTCCGGGGAAGGTCAGAGCCACCATGCGGCGGCGAACAGGCCGAGCATGGCGAAGGCCAGCGTCAGCTTCAAGATGATGGCGGCCACCAGGCCCAGCCAGGTGCCGAACCCCACCTGCGTGGCCTTGCGCCATTGGCTGCCGTGCCAGAGCTCGCCGATCAGGGCGCCGAGGAAGGGGCCGAGCAACAGACCGAACGGCATGAAAAACAGCCCCGCGAACGTGCCCAATACCGAGCCCCACAAGGCCTTGCGACTGGCGCCGACGCGCTTGGCCCCCAGCGCGCTGGCCCAGAAATCGGCCAGCAGCGACAGGATCGTCATCAGCGCCAACGCCAGCAGCGACCACGCCCCGACATGCCGGAAGCCGTCGGCCCAGGCGGCCAGCAGCATGCCGGCGAACATCAACGGTATGCCCGGCAAGGCCGGCAACACGATCCCGGCCAGCCCGACCAGCACGAGCAGGGCCGCCACGACTTGGGCGATGGTGTCGAAGGGAGCGGACAAGGGCATTCCGGGTTGGAGGCGAGGGCTTGACAGGAACACGACGCGATGCATTGCATTTTGGATGAACGCGAGTTAAGTTGCCGTCGCTGCGCTTGCCAGGGTCACCGTGAATCGTGGCCTGGACGGAAAGGCCGCAAGGTCTCCCGTCGTTGCACCCCGCTTCCTCCTTGCAACCAGCCGCCTTCCCGGCGTAATCCACCACCCAGAAGATGTGTTCGAGGAGTAGCAGCAATGGCAGACCGTGAGACCGGTACCGTCAAGTGGTTCAACGACGCCAAGGGTTTCGGCTTCATCAGCCGCGAGAACGGCGAGGACGTGTTCGTGCACTTCCGCGCCATTCAGACCCAGGGCTTCAAGAGCCTGAAGGAAGGCCAGAAGGTGAGCTTCACCGTCGTCCAGGGCCAGAAGGGCCTGCAGGCCGACGCCGTGGAACCCCTCTGATCCATTCCATTGGACGGATGCAGAACGGCCCGCTTCGGCGGGCCGTTCTTTTTTCGGGCAGGCAATGGCGGGGGCGCTGTTTCAGCGCAGCACGACCCGGCCGTTGACCACGCGCACGTAGGCATTTTCGGATACGCCGCCCAGATCCTTCTGGTTCACCACCACCACCCGGCCATCGTCCATCCGTACCCGGATGTCGTAGCTGTTGCCGGTGGTGTTCTGCTGGATCTTGTTGCCGGCATAGGCACCGGCGGCGGCACCGGCGACGGCCGACAGGTTCTGGTTGCCCTTGCTGCCGCCGGTGTGGTCGGAAAGCTCGTGGCCGGCGATGGCGCCGACCAAACCGCCCAGCACCGCGCCGGTTGCCGTTGGAGCGGTGCGGCCCGATGCCACGGTGTCGATGCGGGTGACGATGCCGCAATTGGCACAGGCCTGTTGCTGGTTGCCGTAGCCGGAGCGGTCGCCATAACCGCTGTTGCCATAGCCGCCGCCGTATTGCGGGCCGGTGGCGCAGGCGGCGAGAGTCAGGGCGACGGCGGCGCCGGTGATGGTCAAGCGGATGTTCATGGCGGTCTCTCCTCTGCAGTGGTGCGGGGCGATGCTCCCGCATGTCGGGTTCCGATCCTTGCGCATCCATCGTGAATGGGGCGCCAATCGTCGCGTCGCCGCGTCCACACGGCTTTCTGGGCTGGCGGAGTGGGCGTGGCCTTACAATTGCCGCATGGATTCCGCACTGAAAGAACGATTCTCCGGCGTCGACCGCCTGTACGGAGCGGGCACGGTGGATCGGCTGTCGCAATGCCGTGTCGCCGTGGTGGGCATGGGCGGCGTCGGCTCGTGGGTGGTCGAGGCACTGGCCCGTTCGGCCGTGGGCCAGCTGAGCCTGATCGATGCCGACGACATCTGCGTGTCCAACACCAACCGCCAGCTGCCGGCATTGGACGGGCAATACGGTCGCAACAAGGCGCTGGCGATGGCCGAGCGCTGCCGGGCGATCAATCCGGCCATCGACGCGGATGCCGTGCAGGCCTTTCTGACGCCATCGAACCTGGAGGAGCTGCTTGGCCGCGGCTTCGATCTGGTGATCGATGCCTGCGACAGCTTCCGGGTGAAGGTGGAGGCCGTCGCGTGGTGCCGACGTCGCAAGTTGCCGATCCTCACCGTCGGTTCGGCCGGTGGCCGCTGCGATCCCACGTTGGTGCGCGTGCGCGACCTGTCGAAAACCGAGCACGACGCGATGCTGGCGCTGGTGCGCAAGAAGCTGCGCGGCGAGTTCAATTTCCCCAAAGGTCCCAAGCGCTACTTCAGCGTTCCGGCCGTGTATTCGCTGGAAAACGTGCGCTACCCGCAGGCCGACGGCAGCGTCTGCGGCCTGCGCCCGAACCTGGGCCCGGACGAGGCGCTCAAGCTGGATTGCGGCGCAGGGCTCGGTGCGGCCACCCACATCACCGGCGCGTTCGCGTTCGCGGCGGTGGGCAAGGCGCTGGACATGCTGCTCAAGCCGAAGCCGGCAGCCTGAACAGGCGCTCGGCGTTGCGCCGGGTCTGCTT
>DMID01000167.1:0-3159 GCA_003449195.1 Lysobacteraceae bacterium
GACCTGCTGGTCAACAACGCCGGCCTCGCGCTCGGCACCGCGCCGGCGCAGGACTGCAGCCTGGACGACTGGCGCACGATGATCGACACCAACGTCACCGCGCTGGTGACGATGACCCGCCTGTTGCTGCCGACGCTGATCGCGCGCAAGGGCGCCATCGTCAACATCAGCTCCACCGCCTCCAAGTACCCGTACCCGGGCGGCAACGTCTACGGCGGCACCAAGGCCTTCGTCAGCCAGTTCTCGCTGGGCCTGCGCAGCGACCTGCACGGTACCGGCGTGCGCGTGACCGCGATCGAGCCGGGCATGGCCGAAACCGAATTCACCCTCGTGCGCACCCATGGCAACCAGCAGGCCTCGGACACGCTCTATTCCGGTGCCCGGCCGATGACCGCCGAGGACATCGCCGACACGATCTTCTGGGTGGCCACGCTGCCGCCGCACCTGAACATCAACCGCATCGAACTGATGCCCGTGAGCCAGTCCTTCGCCGGTTTCCAGGTGGCGCGCGGCTGATTCCGCTCCCGGCCGTGCACCTCCTGTCACGAGCCGGAAGCACCGGAGGCCGCGGTTTCCCGCAGCCTTCACGACATCCTTCAGGCAAGGCGGCGCGGTGCCGGACCTCTGCCGCAACCCGTTCGGTGCATCCTTCGGGCTTCCTCAGGACTGCACCGGCTCCCATTCGAAATGTCCGGCGCGGCGCTGCACGTGGCCAATGCCCGGAAACGGCATGTGCGGTGCGACGACGGTTTCGCCGCTGTCGGCCAATCTGCCCGGCAGCGCTTCGCGGCTGGTCTCGGCCAGCTTCGGATCGCTGTCGTATCTGACCAGCCACTGCGGGCGCTGCACCGAGACCACGCAAGGGTGGATGGCATCGCCCACATGCAAGGCGTGCGCATCGCCGGAGCGGATCTCGAAGGCGACATGGCTCGGGGTATGGCCGGGAACGGAAACGCTGGAGATGCCCGGCAACACGTCGGCCCCGGACGTGAAGGTTTTCATCTGCGGGGAAATCGCTGCGACCAGCGCAGCGCGCCCGGCATCGGCCCGCAGCGCGGCCCATTCGAACGCCGAAAGCCGGATCGCGGCATGCGCGAATGCCGATTTGCCCTGCGCATACAGCAGGCCTCCGGTGTAATCCGGGTGGGCATGGCTGAGCAGGATGTCGGTGACCCGGTCCGGCCGTACTCCTGCTTCGGCCAGGGCCTGTTGCAGATGGCCACTGTCCATGCCTCGATCCGCCCGAGGCCGGTATCGATCAGCACCACGCGGTGGTCGTATTGCAGCAGCAGGGCATTCAGGCCCAACCGGAAATGATCGGTCGGCGCACCGGCGGCCTTCAGCAGTTCATCGACCTCGGCCTTGGGCACGCTCACCGCCACGATGCTGCCATCGTCGGGCAGATCGTTTTCGCCATCGCGCAGCGTCGCGGCGGATGCCGTCGATGTCGAACCGATGGATGTCGGGAGTGGCGACTAGATGCGCCTCGTCGGTCGCCGCCACGGGCGGCGGGCTGTAGGCCGACAGCCCGCCCGCCACGGCCAGCAGCAGGAACGCGATATGCGGATGCTATCGGGACGCCTCGCCGTTGCGGGAGACCGTTCCAGCTACCCCGCCTCCTGATGCTCCACGATGCGTGCAAGCCCGCTGCCGGGCATGCGTCCGCCAACGCGACACGACAAACGGGGGTCGATCACCCCTGCGGTTCGTCGCTCAGGTAGGTGTAACCGGTCAGTCCGGTCTCCAGCGCGGCAGCCAGTTCGTTCGCGCACGCAGGGTCGAGCTGCGCGGCGGCGATGCGTGCGCGGTAGGCCGCGCGCAGGTCGTCGAGCTTGTAGCCGACGTAGTCCAGCATCACGTCGGTAGTGTCGCCGCGGCGCTGCTGGGCGATCTCATACGTATCGCCTTCGACCTTCACCTCCACCGCGTCGGTGTCGCCGAACAGGTTGTGGATGTCGCCGAGGATTTCCTGATACGCACCGACCAGGAAGAAGCCGATCCGGTAGCTCTCGCCATGCCGCAGCGCATGCAGCGGCAGCGAGCTGTCCAGGCTCTCGTTCTCGACATAGGTCTTGACCGTGCCGTCCGAGTCGCAGGTCATGTCGCAGACCACGCCGCGCCGGGTGGGCGCCTCGTCCAATCGCTCGATCGGCAGGATCGGGAACACCTGGTCGATCGCCCACACGTCCGGGATCGACTCGAACACGCTGAAGTTGACGAAGTACTTGTCCACCAGCCGGTCGTTGAGTTCGTCGAGGATGGGCCGGTGGCTCTTTTCCTCCGGGCTCAGACGCGCCCGCACGCCGTGGGCGATGGCGTAGAACAGGTCGTCGATGCGCGCGCGCGCGGTCAGGTCGATCTGGCCGAGCGCATAGGCGCTCAGACCTTCGGCGTGGAAATGCTGGGCCTCGTGGAACAGTTCCACCGCCGGGCGCGCGTCCAGCTCGGCGTGGATCTCGCGCAGGTGGCGGATGGCGGCCGGCTCGTCGTCGTGCGCCTCGGGCACGCGCCCTTCCGGTGCGGCTTCCACCTCGGTGACGTTGGCGATCAGCACCGCGTGGTGCGCGGTCATCGCGCGGCCACATTCGGTGACGATGCGCGGCGGGGTCAGGCCGTGTTCCTCGCAGGCGCTGGCCAGCGGTTGCACGATGTTGCCGGCGTAGGCGTCCAGCCCGTAGTTGATCGAGCACTCGCTGCGCGAGCGGGTGCCTTCGTAGTCGATGCCGAGGCCGCCGCCAACGTCCACGTGGCTGATTTGCGCGCCCAGCCGCGAGAGCTCGACGAAGTAGCGCGTGGCCTCGCGCATACCGTTGGCGATGTCGCGCACGTTGCTGATCTGGCTGCCCATGTGGAAGTGCAGCAGGTTCAGGCAACCGGCGTACTCGCTGTCGCGCAGGGTCTTCCACAGGTCCAGCACCTGGCGCGGGGACAGGCCGAACTTGGCCTTGTCGCCGCCGCTGTTCTGCCACTTGCCGGCACCGAGGCTGGCCAGCCGCATGCGCACGCCGAGGCCGGGCTTCACGCCCAGCGCGCGCGCCTCTTCAAGCACGAGCTTCAGCTCGGAAGGCTTCTCGATGACGATGAAGGTCTGCAGGCCGAGCTTGCGGCCGATCAGCGCCAAGCGGATGTATTCGCGATCCTTGTAGCCGTTGCAGACGA
>DMID01000167.1:3194-3385 GCA_003449195.1 Lysobacteraceae bacterium
CTTCCAGGCCGAAGCCCTCGCCCGCGTGCGAAGCCAGCGTGCCGGCCACGCCGTGGTGCTGGTTGACCTTGATCGGGTACACGGCGGTGTAGCCGCCGGGGTAGTCCCAGTCGCGCTGCGCCTGCGCGAACGCGGCCTGCAGCTTGCCCAGCCGCTGGCCAAGGATGTCCGGGAAGCGCAGCAGCAGCGGC
>DMID01000056.1 GCA_003449195.1 Lysobacteraceae bacterium
CGCGCATCAGCGGCGTGTGCGACGGCACGCTGACCGCCAGCTTGACCGCCTTGCGCACGCCGCGTTCGGCCAGCAAGGCAAGCGCGCGATCCACCGCCGCCACGTCGCCGCCGATCACGATCTGGCCGGGCGAGTTGTAGTTGGCCGGCACCACCACCTGCGAATCCGAAGCCTGCTCGCAGACCTCCTTGACCAGGGCCTCGTCGGCGCCGAGCACGGCGGCCATCGCGCCGGTGCCTGCGGGCGCGGCTTCCTGCATCAGTTGACCGCGCAGGCGGACCAGATGCGCGCCGTCCTTCAGCAACAATGCGCCGGCCGCCACCAATGCGGTGTATTCGCCCAGGCTGTGGCCGGCCAATCGCGCCGGCTTGGCACCGCCCTGCTGCAACCACACGCGCCACACGGCAACGCCTGCAGCCAGCAATGCGGGCTGGGTGTACTCGGTGCGGCCCAGCATTTCCTCGGGACCACCCTGCGAGAGCGCCCACAGATCGACGCCCGCCCCTTCGGAAGCCTCGGCGAAAGCATCGCGGACGACGGGGTGCAGTTCGGCCAACTCGGCCAGCATGCCCAAGGATTGGGAACCCTGTCCCGGGAACACGAACGCCAGTGTCGGATCGGTCACTCGATGGTCCAGCCGCATGAAAACGAGCGGCGATGATACGTGCCAAACCGCCCGGACGTCTGTACCCGGGCGTATGCCGCGAGGGGCACTGGCGCTCACATGAACGGCTTCAACAGGTCCAGTTCGCCATCCAGCAACCAGTCGCACGCGATCATAGCCGCCATCAGCAACGGCAGCGTGCTGGCCGAACGCACCGCAAAAACCGCATGCGCCAAGGCACGCGCCGAGCGTCCCAGCCGCAACGACAGGCGCGCCACCCGTCCCAGCCGCGCGGTGGTTTCGCCGGCCTGCCGGCGCACTTCGTCCTGCTCGCCGCGCATGGCCTCGCGCATCAGCGCGGCCAGCGCATCCGGGCGCTCGTCGTAGAAACCGGCCACGCCGTAGCCGAACATCAGCCAGTCACGCGCCTGCGCCTGCTGCAGACTCATCACTTCCAGCGGGTCTTCTTCGAAATCGAGGAACCCGACCTTGCCCTCGGCCCAGGTCATGTTGCGCGGCACCGACTGGCCGAAATACGCGCCCTTGCGATGGCCATCGGCGATGGCCGCGAGCGCGACCGACACCATGGCATCCAGCCGGGCAGGCTCATTGCGCACCTGTCGCAGGCAGGCATTGAGCGAATCGCCGGTATCGCTGAGCACCAGCGTGTCGCGCGCCTGCCCGATCACCTTCGGCACGTTGACCTGCTGGGCTTCCAGCTCGGACAAGCGCCGGGCTTCGACCTGGAGTGCCGCGCCGCCGGCGCGGTGAGGCGGCGGCCTCAGGGCCGGCAGACGCAGGCGGTCGGCCACGAAACGCAAGGCGGCCAACGCCGCGCGCCGCGAGCCGGCGCCATAGCGCTTGAGCCAGGCACGCTGGCCGTCGAAATAGATGGGCTCTGCCACTCAATCACCTCCACGCTCGCCGACACTGCGGCGAATGCCGGAGCAGGTGGCGATGCAGACAATCAATAGCGCAAAAGCGCCGAACCCCACGTGAAACCGCCACCGAAGGCTTCCAGCAGCAGCAACTGGCCGCGCTGCACGCGCCCGTCGCGCACCGCCGTGTCCAGCGCCAGCGGCACCGAGCCCGACGAGGTGTTGCCGTGCCGGTCCACCGTCACCACCACCTGCTCCATTGGCATGTCCAAGCGCTTGGCGGTGGCCTCGATGATGCGCAGATTGGCCTGATGCGGGATCAGCCAGTCAAGGTCGTGTTTGGCCAACCCGTGTGCCGCCAGGGTCTCGTCGACCACGCCGTCCAGCGCCTTGACCGCATACTTGAAGACGTCGTTGCCGCTCATGTTGATGCGCACGCCGGCATTCGGCTCGCCCGGCTTGAAGCCGACCGACACGCCCACCGGGTTCCACAGCAATTCCTTCTTGCTGCCGTCGGCATGCAGATGGGTGCCGAGGATGCCGGTTTCGCGGTCGGCCTTCAGCACCACCGCACCGGCACCGTCGCCGAACAGCACGCAGGTGGTGCGCTCGCTCCAGTCGACCATCCGGGTAAGCGTTTCCGAACCGATCACCAGCGCCGTGCGGGCATCGCCGCTGCGGATGAACTTGTCGGCCACCGACAAGGCGTAGATGAAGCCCGAACAAGCCGCATTGACGTCGAACGCCGTGCAGCCGAGCGCCCCGAGCCGGGCCTGGATCAGGCACGCGGTGGACGGGAACACCAGATCCGGCGTGGTCGTGCCGACCACGATCAAGTCGAGGTCGCCGGCTTCAACGCCGGCCGCCTCGAGCGCGCGCAACGCGGCCTCGACACCGAGATCCCCGGTGGTCTGGCCTTCAGCGGCAACATGCCGCTCACGGATGCCGGTGCGGCTGCGGATCCACTCGTCGCTGGTATCGACGAACCTGGACAGGTCGTCGTTGGTCAGCACCTTTTCGGGCAAATAGCTGCCGGTGCCGGCGATCCTCGAGTAGATACGCTCGCTCATGCGGGTTCCCGTTGTGCGCAGCCCCGCCGGAGCGGGGCAGAAGTGTCCATCCGGTATATCCGATGCGGACGCAACGCGCCCGCAACCCGGATCAATCTTCTTCGACGACCGAGGTCTTGGTCGCGATCACCTTCTTGCCGCGGTAGTAGCCGTCGGCGGTGACGTGGTGGCGCAGATGGGTCTCGCCGCTGGTCGGGTCGGTCGACAGCTGCTTGGCGGACAGGGCGTCATGGGCGCGACGCTGGCCGCGGCGGGACGGGGTGACACGGGATTTCTGGACAGCCATGGGATTGCTCCAAAGTCGGATGGGCGGATTTTATCAGGCCGCCGGGGTGAATCGTGTTCCAGCATGAGGGCTTTTTTGCAGCAGCCCCGTTTGCGTCGGGTCAGGTTCCGGGCCGAACCGGGCAGCGGGCGCCGCCGGTTCCGTCCGTCCGGACCGGCGGACGCGCGCCGGTCACGAAGGTTTCTTGAGCGCCGCCAACGCCGCGAACGGGCTGACGGCAGCGGTTTCTTCCTGCGGCGCGGCCCACTCCCGCTCGACCGTGTCGCTGTCCGGAGACAGCGCCACCACCGGCACCGCCAGCACCAGCTCATCCTCGACCAGATCGACCGGGTGCAGCAGGCCGTCGGCAGGCACCAGCAGGGGCTCGTACTCCGGTGGCAGGGCCGCTTCCTCGGCCTCGTCGCGGATCAACCCGAGCCGCTGCACCGTCTTCACCGGGAACAGGAAGCGCCGCAGCGTGCGCTGGCACTCCAGCGGCAGCGCGGCCTCGACCGTCAGCTCCACGTAAGGCGTATGCAGCACCGGGTCGCGATCGAAGGAAAGCGAAAACCGGCAATCGCCCTCGGCATCGACCAGACTGCCGCGCAGACGCTGCATGGCAGACAAGGGCAAAACGCCCTCGAACTGCCGCCGCGCCGCCACCATCCGCGCGGCATCCAGTACTTCGGGCACACGGGGTTCGGGAATATTCGCGGACATAATTTGCTGAATTATAAGGACACCCCATTGACATGTCAAACCGCGCTTTTGCGACTGGCACGGCAGCCCGCCCCGGGCCAGACTCCCCACCCCACTGCCACCCTGGCCCGACGACATGCCGACGCTGATCCTCGCCTCCACCTCGCGCTACCGCGCCGAACTGCTGCAGCGCCTGCACCTGCCTTTCGACACCCAGCGTCCCGATGTGGACGAAACCCCGCAGCCAGGCGAGATGCCCGCCAAGCTGGCGATGCGTCTGGCCCAAGCCAAGGCAGCCGCCGTTGCCTCCACTCATCCGCGGGCCTGGACGATCGGCTCGGACCAGGTGGCGGAACTGGACGGCGTGCCGCTGGGCAAACCGGGCGACCGGCCCCATGCCGTGGCCCAGCTTGCCGCGATGTCGGGCAAGACGGTGCACTTCCACACCGCCGCCTGCGTGATGCAAGGCCATGCGGTGCACACCGCGATGGACCTGACCCGGGTCCGTTTCCGCACACTGTCCACCGACGAAATCGAACGCTACGTCGATGCCGAGCAACCCTTCGACTGTGCCGGCAGCTTCAAGAGCGAAGGCCTCGGCATCTGCCTGTTCGAAGCCATCGAATCCAGCGACCCCACCGCATTGATCGGCCTGCCCCTGATCGCCACCGCCAAGCTGCTGCGCGAGGCCGGGTTCATGTTGCCTTGATCAAGGAGCGGCAGTTAAATCCGCTTGCCGTACGCGACACCATTGACCGGGCATTTCTTCTCCGCCGATCCAGGCGGCCAGCCGCCGACACGAAGCGTCCTCGAGAACGAATCCACGTTGCATCAGATGGACGGATGCGCTTGCACGGACCGCGGCATCGAGTGCATTCACGTTGGTCGCAGCATCCGGCGTCAGCGTCAACAGGCAACGGCCGTCCAGCGCGCGTTCCAACCGGGAATTCTTCAGCACCCGCTTCCGAACCAACCACGCCATCGTCGCGCAGTTCGGCTGACGGTCCCATTTGAATCGCGCAGCCCATGCATTCCACGTGGCGACCCGTGCCGCCTTGCGATCAGATGCCGCTTCCAGCATCGCATACATGACAGGCCGGTCTTTTGCCATGTCATGCAAACGCATGACATAGGCGGGAGACTCCGGGAAACTCGACGCAACCGACGCATAAACGGCATCGGCCGGAAGCAGCGGCACCTTCCAGGCCTGCGGTGGCTCCCCTCCCACCAGCAAAACCATGCTGCGGGCAGGATCGTCCATCTCTGGTGCCTGCATTGAAAATGCCCTCGAAGCCCATGGCTCGTGCCTCCAGTCTGCCCACCCCCACAACGCCACGAAGGCACAAACCGCCACGGCCGCCATGCTCAACCGTCCGGCGAATCTGACAGGCAGGACAAATCTGCACCCCAGCCAGACAAGCAGTGGCGACAACAGCTCCAGCACCACCAGATAACGGTGAATGCTGAACAACACCTGCCAAAGAACGTAGGCGACCGCGAAGAACACCAGCAAAAACGGCAACGTGGCCGAAGCCCAGCCCTCTCCGCGCTTCGTCATCAATGCCTTGAATGCTGCCCCGAGGGCCAGCAGATACAAGATGCCCCAGCTGATCTGGCGGAGTGGGATCTCGCTGACCCGCCTGGGGTGCAAAGTGAAAACCCAAGGCCAGATCAGTTGCTCGCTCCACGTGCGCGGCAGCCAGCGTGTGTCGGCAATCGCCATCGGCTGCGCCAGCGGGCCGTGGAATACCGCATTGAACTGCGGGAAAAGCGGATTGCCGAAAATTTCCCAAACCTCGAAATACCAATGCCCCGCAAGCAGCGCGAACACCGTGCAGGCGGACGCAGTCAACAACACCCCACCTGCGACACGGGCACGCCAGTGGCCACCACACGAGAGCACCGCCACTCCAAGTGCGACCGCGTACAAGGCATTGGTCAACTTGAACGCAACGGCGATGCCCAGCGCGGCACCAGCCAGACACCAGACACTGGCGGCAGCACGATCAAGCGGATCGAGCCGTCTGGCCTGCATGACGAGTGCAAGTGCCGCAACAACGAATCCGGCCGAGAGGTTGTCTCCCATGGTGTTGCCGAATTCGGACAGGAACGCTGCCGTGCAGAGCCCGGCAAACGCCAGCAGAGGTGCAAGCCGCGCACGATCAGGCCGTTGGCCGAGAACCTGCCAGATCACCCACGACAGGGGCACGAACACTGCACCATGCAACACGCCCAGCACGAAACCGCCCACTGGAGCCGGCAAGCCAAGCATCAGACCTGCATGAAACACGTCGAGGAGCGGGCTGAAATAACTCTGCATTTGTGCCGGCGCGAGATCCAGCGCAAGGCGGCCATGCAGCCATGCATAACCGTTGTACAAATGGTAGTTGCGCAGATCCCAATTGGCATCCTGCCCTCGCGACAGGGAGACGAAGCCCCCCAGCAACATCACGGCGACAGAGGCGGAAACAACCTTCCTGCGAGAATCAAACGCAAAACGCCTCTCCAGCCAAGCCCCAGCAGACACCCACATCGCCTGCAGCCAGGCCACGGCTCCCCGCCGGCTCACTCTGCGCCCTCCGCATCCATCCGAGTAACCACAGGCATCGACAGATAGCGCAGATGCTTGGCTTCGATGCGCCCACGCGTGACGGTATCGAGAATCAGCCCGCACGCAAGCAGCAAAAAACCGAGCAGTGCCAGCGTTGCGCACAACACCGCCGTCGGCAGACGAGGCACCAACCCCGTGGTCGCATAGGTCTCGAACAAAGGCCATGCAAGCATCAACGACACCAGCATGCTTCCCGCAAATCCCAGGCCGAAAAAGGCCAACGGCCGCTCTTCCTTGAACAAGCGCAACATCGTCATCAATATCCTTCTGCCATCACGCCATGTATTGAGCTTGCTGTACGAGCCTTGCGGCCTGGCGCCGTAGCGTGTGGGCAACTCGGCCGCAGGCATCCTCAACTGCAAGGCATGCAAGGCCAATTCGGTCTCGATTTCGAATCCGGCCGAATGCGCGGCAAACGATTTGACATAGCGACGAGAAAACACCCGGTAACCGGACAGCAGGTCATCGAACCCGGAGTTGAACAGCATTCCGGCAAATCCCGTCAGCAACCTGTTGCCCAGTCGGTGGCCGGAACGATAAGCCTGCTGGTCGCCCGCGACGCGGGCCCCGACCACCATGTCCAGGCGACCTTCGAGCAATCGCTTGATGAGCCCCGGAGCGGCGAATGCGTCATAGGTGTCGTCGCCATCCACCAGTACGTAGACGTCCGCATCCAGATCGGCAAAGCCGCGCCTGACGACATTGCCTTTACCCTGACGAGCCACATGGTGCACTTGCACTCCCGCACGCGATGCCACCTCGACGGTACGGTCGGACGAATTGTTGTCGAAAACGTGGATTTCGGCGCATGGCAACGCCGCCGAAAACTCCGCAACCACCTTCCCGATGGCGGCTTCTTCGTCATGGCACGGAATGATGACCACCACATGTGGCCGGTGCAATTGCGGCATGCCCTGCGGAAGCGACGAGATATCCATTCCAGACCCCATTTTTCTTCCTGAAATTCTAAACGCCCATCACTCGCGGACGAAAATGGAACGTCCACCCCAATCTTCGATGCCGCCATCGCGCCCATGCAGGCGCAGGCCCAGCCAATGCCGGCCATGCAGACCTTCCGGCAAGGTGATGCGGGCTTCGAAACCGACATGCGGGTGCTGCGGATCGGTGGACTCCTTCCAGTAGCCGCGCACGTCGCGCAGCAGCCCGTAGCGCGCCGATGCAAGCGGCGCACCGTCGAGGGTGACGTCCACCCGGTCCAGTCCAGCGCCGTCCTTGAAAGCCCAGCCGCGCAGCACGAACTGCCGGGCCACGCGCTGCCCGGGCAAGGGTTCGTCGATCCAGGCGATGACCGGCGTCGCGCATGCGGCGCCCGCGTCGCGGGCCGGGGGCAAGGCAAACAGCAGGAAACGGGTGGCGCCATGATCCACCGATACCGTGCGCAGCGGCGGCGGCAAGGGCCCCAGCATCCGGCACACCGCGTGGTAGCGCCCGAGCAGCTCGCGCAGGCGCACGTCATCCGGGGCGAGCACCAGCAACCTCCAGCCGGCGACGTTTCCGCCTTCCAGTCCCCACAGGCGCAGCTGCGGTGCACGGCCATGCTTGCGGTTGAGCGGGTGATCGAGCACGGCGATGTCGGCATCGCCCAGCGCGAACCCCAGTTCGGCGCCCAGCTTGAAATCATCGGCGACGATACCGGTGCCCGGCGGCAGCTTTTCAAGCTCCTCCCGCACGGCAACGGCCAGCGGTGCCCAGCCGGCAAAATTGCGCGGGTAGAACTTGCTGTCGGCACTGGACTGGCGCAAGGCCGGCACCGATACAGCAACGTAATACCCCAGCATCGCAAGCAGTCCGGCCAGCGCCAATGCCGAGGTGGCGCGCCGCCACCGGCGCGGCCACGCGCCCAGTACGCACGGCACGACGACCAGCAGCGCCAGATAACCCGACAAGGGCCAATGGAAACTGACCCGTTCCTCGTCGGTGAAGAAGCCCAACACGAAGATGCCGAGCGTGGACACGCCGCCGAGCAGGCCGAAATAGCGCATTGCCGGCGTCCAGACCGAACCCGGCCGCAACGCACGCCACCCCGCGATGGCCATCGCGACAAACAACAAGGGCGTGGCCAGCAGCAGTTGCACGGGCAGGAACTGCCAACCGGCCAGCTGGAACGACCACGGGTGGCGGTCGACCAACTGGAAGCGCAGGCCGGCATCGGCGTTGTGCAGGTTCCACAGCAGCAGCGGCAGCCAGGCCAGCGCACCGATCGCCAACGCCCCCCACACCCGCGCATCCTTCAGCAAGGCACGCCCGCGCGGCAGGCACAGCAAGGCGATCAGGCCCGCACCGATCGTGCCGGCAAAGCGGTAATGGCTGAGCGCCCCCATTGCCAAGCCCGCCGCAAGCAGCGCCAGCCCGCCCCCGTCCACGCCGCGCAGCAGCCTCGCACCTGCACCGACGCACAACACCGCGGCCAGCGCCATCGGCACGTCGGGCAAGGCCATCAGACCGAGCGTGCCGGACAGCGGCAGCAGCAGGGCGAGCAAACCGGTTTTCCACGCGGCGGCTTCATCGTCCTGCGCACGCGCGGCGATGCGTACCAACAGCCACGGCAAGACCGCACCGATGACAAGGAAAGGCGCACGCAATGCCAGCAGGCGATCGCCGCCGAGCGCCGTGCCCAGCCGCGCCAGCCACGCCGTCAGGCCCGGCAGGTCCGAATACGCCCACGCAAGGTGCCGGCCTTCCTGCCAGTAGAACGCCTCGTCCACGAACAGCGGCAGTCGTGCCGCCACCGCCACCTTCGCCAGCGTCAGCGCGATCCACGCGGCGATGAAGGCGCGCCGCGCGCGTTGTGCCTGCTGCATATGCCGCTACACTCCGGGAGAACCCGCGATCGAGATGTCGATGTCCACGCTTGAGGCTCTCCCACGCAAATCGCGCGACAGTGTGCAGCAAGCCCTTGCCGACGCACAGGCCCAGGTCAATGCGCTGGTGCTCGGCAAGACCCGTGAAGTGCGCCAGGCTTTCGTCGCCCTGCTGGCCGGCGGGCATCTGCTGATCGAGGACGTGCCCGGCCTCGGCAAGACCACGCTGGCGCACGCGCTGGCCGCCTCGGTCGGCCTCGGCTTCCGTCGGGTGCAGTTCACCTCCGACTTGCTGCCCGCCGACGTGCTGGGCGTGTCGGTCTACGACGGCGGCGAACGCGCGTTCCGCTTCCATCCCGGCCCGGTGTTCACCCACGTGCTGCTGGCCGACGAGATCAACCGCGCGCCGCCGCGCACGCAAAGCGCACTGCTCGAAGCGATGGCCGAAGGCCAGGTGACGATCGACGGCGCCACCCATGCGCTGCCCGAGCCTTTCTTCGTGATCGCCACGCAGAACCCGGCGGACCTGTCGGGCACTTTTCCGCTGCCCGATTCGCAGTTGGACCGCTTCCTGCTGCGCCTCTCCCTGGGCTACCCCGACACAAGCGCCGAACGCGCCCTGCTCACCGGCGAAGACCGCCGCGACCTGATCGCGCAGGTGCGGCCCGTTTTGTCCGGCGCGGATCTGCTGGCCCTGCGCCAGCGCGTGGAAG
>DMID01000270.1 GCA_003449195.1 Lysobacteraceae bacterium
GCGCGAAGCCCTTGCCGGTCCAGCGCGCCACCCCGGCATTGGTGCCCACCCACAGGGTGCCGTCCGGCGCGAGCTCCAGCGCCGTGACCACGCGCCCGGGCAAGCTGGCCGGGTTGCCGGCCTCGGGCAGGAACTGTTCGATGCGGCCATCGGGATGCCAGCGGTACAGGCCCGCGCCCGACGTGCCGATCCACAACGCGCCGTCGGCGGCATGCAGCACGTCCCAGACCGGGCTGGAGGCCAGATACACCTTGCCGATGCGGGCGTGGCGGGTGAAATGGCGGCGGTCCGCGCTGAACTCGACCAGCCCGGCCGATTCGGTACCGATCCACACGCGGTTGGCACGGTCGACGTAGACGCAATCGATCTCGTTGTCGCCCAGCCCGTCCTCGCGGCGCCAGACGCGGAAACCGATGCCGTCGTAACGCGCCAGCCCGTCCAAGGTGGCAAACCACAGGTAGCCGTCGGCATCCTCGGCCACGTCGTACACGGTGTTGGACGGCAAACCGTCGGCCACCGACAACTGGCGGGGCAGCGGGGTTTCGGGCAGGCCGGCCCATGCCGGCGTCGCCGGCATGGCCAGCAACATCGCCACGCCCACCACCGCGCGGCAGGCCCATCTCGCAAGTCCGGTCACCGCCGCATGCATCCCCATCTCGCTCCCGACCCGTCCTGGTCAGCATTCGACGTTCCGGACGGAATCCTCGCAACGCTCCGTTGCGGGCGCAAGCCACATACTCCGGACATCGCCGTACCTAGAATCCCCGCCATGCCCTTCCGACTGCCCTTGACACCCTTGCTGCTGGCCGCCCTCGCTTTTGGCGGCACGGCCTCGCCCGCACATGCGGCGGCCGAGGATTACGCACTGGACCCGGTGCACACGCGCATCGTGCTGGCGATTCCCCACGCCGGCTTCTCGCAGGCACTGGGCACCGTGTCCGGCAGCAACGGGCACCTGCGCTTCGACCCGGACGACTGGAGCGCGGCGCAGGTGGACGTGACCGTGCCGATGGAACGCATCGATTTCGGCGATGCCGGCTGGAACCGCGCCGTGCAAGCCTCCAGCCTGCTCGACGTGCAGCGCCATCCGCTGGCCCGCTTCGTTTCCACCCGGGTCGAACCGGTCGATGCGCACCACGCCCGGGTGCACGGCATGCTCACCCTGCATGGCGTCGGCCGCGAGGTCGTGCTTGACGTCACCTTCAACCAGCTCAAACGCCACCCGTTGCCGCCGTTCCGCCGCACCGCCGGTTTTTCGGCCACCGCGACGTTGAGCCGCGCGGCTTTCGGCATCAAGACCTGGCCCTCGGTGATCGGCGACGAAGTGCAGCTGCGCATCGAAGCCGAGGCCGTGCGCGAGCGTGCACCATCCCTTCCCACCACCACACCGGACACCACACCATGACCCTGCGCAACACCGCCGACCGCTGGGGCAGTATCAGCATGGGCCTGCACTGGCTGATCGCCGCGCTCATCCTCGTGCTGGGCATCGTCGGCCTGTCGATGGAAAGCCTGCCCAAGACGCCGAGCTACTTCTGGGTCTTCACCGCGCACAAGTCGCTCGGCATCACCGTGCTGGCGCTGGTGGTGGTTCGACTGGCCTGGCGCCTGTATGCCGGCCGTCCCGAACCGGCACCGGGCATCCCCGCCTGGCAGGAGCGCATCGCCGAAGCCACGCACTGGCTGATCTACGTGCTGATCTTCGCCGTGCCACTGTCCGGCTGGCTGTTCGATTCGGCCAGCGGGCTGCGGCCGTTCCGGCTGTTCGGACTGGTCGAGATGCCCAAGCTGGTGGCGCCGGATCAGCATATCCGCCATCTTTCGCACCAGATCCACGAATACGGCTTCTGGCTGCTGGTGCTGGTGGTGTGCGGGCATGCCGGCGCCGCCCTGTTCCATCACTTCGTCCAGCACGACGCCACGCTGGCCCGCATGCTGCCGCGTGGCTGGCTCTCCCGCAAGACGCATCCCGACCAAGGAGCTTCCGCATGAACAAGACCCTGCGTTCCCTCGCGGCCGTCGCGATGCTGGCGGCCCTGCCCGTGGCTTCCGCACTGGCCGCCGACTACGTGCAGGCGCCGGGCTCGAAGCTGGCCTTCGCCACCAAGTACGACGGCGAAGTGTTTGCCGGCACCTTCCCGGGCTTTGCCGCCACGCTGAGCTTCGACCCGGCCCACCTCGATGCCGCCAAACTGGACGTGACCATCCCGCTGGCCGGCGCCACCACCGGCAACGGCGACCGCGATTCGACGCTGAAGACAGGCGATTTCTTCGATGTCGGCAAGTTCGCCCAAGCGCACTACAGCGCCAGCACGTTCCGCGACCTCGGCGCAGGCAAGTACGCCGCCGACGGCACGCTGGAACTCAAGGGCGTCAGCAAGCCGGTGACGCTGACCTTCACCTGGACGCCCGGCGCGCAGCCGGTATTGTTCGGCCGGGCCAGCATCAAGCGGCTGGACTTCGGCATCGGCACCGGCGACTGGGCCGACACACAGAGCATCCCGGCCGAGGTGGCGGTCAGCACGCACGTGGTGTTCAAGGCGAAGTAAGCCCGCGCGCCCACGACAAGCGAACAGGCCTCGCCTGCTCGGCTCGCCGCACGACGTGGAAACCGGCCCGGCGTCGACTCCTCCGCGCCGGAAGCGGGGGTGACGTCCCCGACATGCAGCGCCCCCGAGGACAACGCAGGCTGCAGGCCTCCCGGCCGAGGCCCGGCTTCATGCGCATGCAGGTTCTGCCGATGCCGTTGTCCCTCTCGTTGCCTGCGCTGGCGCCCGTCCCCGCCCAGGCCGCACAACCGCCGCCCCCGAGGAGGCCCTGCGCCAGTACAGACAGGCCGAAGACGGCTCCGATCTGCTGCTGCATCAGGTGCCGGCCCCGCATTTCGTCGAGATCGGCCCGCTGGGCCAAGTGGACGGGCACGGCACCGTGCTGTCCTGCTCCGCGCCGGAGAAAGATGCGGCTAACCCGCCGATGACGCTGGACCGGACCGAGGTCCGCACGAACGGAACAGCCGCGACAATCTCCGCACGGCTGCGCCATGCGATGGCAGGCCACGACATGGCGCTGCGCGTGGGTGCCACTGCCCGGGAAACGCCGCAAGGCTGAATTTTGCTGTCCGCTCAATACACCCCGATCCCGCCTGCCGCGCCACCGGCCATGCCCTGAGCGCGCCCGGTTTCAACGCCCCAGCAGAGCACGCACCCGCTCGGCCGTGAACGGCCAGTCCAGCTCGCGCCCGTCGGCTGCGGCCAGCACCGGCACGCGCGTGCCATAACAGGCTTCCAATGTTGCGTCGCCATCGATGAACCCCCCGCGGAAATCGCCGGCGCGCGCAGCCGCGAGCACCTCGATGGCGGCATCGCACAGATGGCAGGCATCGCGCTGGTAGAGCGTCAAGGGCATCGTCACAGCCTGCCGCAGCCCGGACGCGTGCGCCAGCCCGAAGACGAAGACGGCACCCACCACCCGATATTTCGAAAAAATGGCTGTACAAATGGTGGACAATGCCATTAACGGCCTGATTGTCCGAGATAATTTCGAAATTCAGTGGGCACACCTCCCGATACCCTCGCCTCGCGCACCTACCTGCAACTGCGCCACGACATCGTCCGCGGCCGGTTGGCCGCCGGCAGCAAGCTGCGCCTGATCGACCTGACCGCCCGCTGCGCCACCGGCATGTCGCCGGTGCGCGAGGCGCTGTCCCGGCTGTGCGGCGAGCAGCTGGTGGTGGCCGAAGACCAGCGCGGCTTCCGGGTTGCGCCGCTGTCGCTGCAGGAGCTGGACGACATCGCCCGGGTACGCAATCTGGTGGTGGACGAAGCATTGAACGACGCCATCGCCCACGGCGATGCCGCGTGGGAAGCCCGCGTGCGCGAGGCATTGGCCGCACTGGGCGAACACGAAGCCCCGGTATCCGGCCGCCCCGCGATCCTGCCGGCCGAGCGGCTCGATGCGCTGGAAGCCCTCAACCATGCCTTCCATCAGGCACTGCTGTCGGCCTGCCGTTCGCCGTGGCTGCTCAAGCTGCAGGAAGGCTTCTACCATCAGGCCGAACGCTACCGTTATGCCGCGCTGCCGCGCGCACGCGACAAGCGCTTCACCTGGGACGAGCACCAGGCCATCGCCGAGGCCGCCTTGCAGCGCAATGCGGTCAAGGCTTGCCGTCTGCACGACGAGCACCTCGCCCGCACCCATGCCAGCATCCGCGCGGTGCTGGCCGACCGTCTGGCACCGACCGCCGCGCGGGTTTCCCCCCCCCGCCGTTCCCGTTGACTCCGGTACCTGCCATGTCCGTCAGCACCTTCGACCTGTTCAAGATCGGCATCGGGCCGAGCTCCTCGCATACCGTCGGGCCGATGCGCGCGGCCGAGCGTTTCGTGCACCGCTGGCTGCTCGACCCCGGCCGGCTGCACGAGGTGGCGCGCATCCGCGCCGAGATGTTCGGCTCGCTGGCGCTGACCGGGCGCGGCCACGGCACCGACAAGGCGGTGCTGCTCGGGCTGGAGGGCCAACGCCCGAACCTGATCGACCCGGACATCATCCCGGCCACGCTGGCGCGCATCCGTTTAAGCAAGCGCATCCGCCTGATGGGCACGCACGAGATCGCCTTCGACGAAAAGCGCGACCTGCCGATGAACAAGCGCCAGAAGCTGCCGTACCACACCAACGGCA
This sequence comes from Lysobacteraceae bacterium, assembly GCA_003449195.1. Taxonomy (GTDB): domain Bacteria; phylum Pseudomonadota; class Gammaproteobacteria; order Xanthomonadales; family Xanthomonadaceae; genus Xanthomonas_B. The sequence goes on from DMID01000270.1 coordinate 4,675, forward strand.
TGCGCTTCACCGCGTTCGACGCGGCCGACGAGGTGATCGCCACGCGCGACTACTACTCGGTGGGCGGCGGCTTCGTGGTCAACACCGACGATGCCGCCGAAGACCGCATCGTCGCCGACACCACGCCGCTGCCGCATGCCTTCGCCAGCGGCGACGAGATGCTGGCCCAGTCGGCGCGCAGCGGCCTGAGCATCGCCGCGATGATGTTCGAGAACGAACAGGCGTGGCGCTCGCCCGACGACATCCGCGCCGGCCTGCGCGAGAT
>DMID01000237.1 GCA_003449195.1 Lysobacteraceae bacterium
CCGGCTGCGCGCAAACGCGGCAAGGCGCCACCGCACGGCCGCCGCGCCGGGCGCTAGACTTGTCGCCGATGCCCTGCAAGGAACGATTGCCATGAATGCCGCTCCGCACCCACTGGCCCGCTCGCTGGACGACCGCATGCTTGCCGGCGTGATGGGTGGCATTGCCCGCCGCTTCGGCTGGAACTCCACTTGGGTGCGCATCGGCTACGTGCTGCTGTCGCTGCTGTCGGCCGGCTTTCCCGGCATTTTGGTGTACTTGATCCTGTGGCTGCTGATGCCCAACGAGGCCGATTGAGCGCAGGCCACAAGCGGCCGGCGGATGGTCCTGGGGCACGCTGGCTGCGCCGTGCCGCGTTTGCGCTCGGCATCGTCTGGACTTTGCCGAATACCGTGCTCGGCGTGCTCGCCGGCCTGCTGCTGCTGCCTTTCGGCGCGGCTTTCACGCTCGACCGGCGCGAGGCGGCCATCCGCATCAGCCGCCTGCCCTGGGGTGGCGGCGCGTTGACTTTGGGCAACGTCATCCTGCATGTCGGCCACACGCTTGACGGTGCCTGCATGACCTACGCGCACCGGGCTGGCCGTTGCGAGCATCCGCTGGTGCGTCTGGGTGACCACGAGCGTGCCCACGTGTTGCAGTACATGGTGCTGGGGCCGCTGTTCCTGCCGCTGTATCTGCTGTGCGGCGGGGTGGGCGTGCGCAACCGTTTCGAGCGTGCCGCCGATCGCTACGCACTGAGCGGACGCGGCTGGTGGCCGTGGCCGGCACCCTGAACACGCGGCACGGCTTGCCCCCCAAAGCCCGGCGGCATCGCAGCATGCCAATTCATGATGCCGATTCATGCCGGCGTCGTGCCTGCGCAACCGACGCGTCATCCGGGCTGCTTAACCTCCCGCACACGGTTTGCTTACGCGTGTTCCGGAATACTGCACCGGCAACATCGCACTACAGGAGGATGCCCGCATGTCGATCGTGTTGTACGTCGGTGGGAGCAGGGATGGTGAAATGGGCTCGATGCCCTGGGGTCTTCGCAAATCGATGCTAGAGACCGAGAACGGCCCGGAGATCTACGTCGAGCGCATGCTGCCGCTGTGTGGCATGGGCACGGTCCGGGTGATGGCGCTGGAAAGCTTGCAGGACGATGCGGCCAGCGCGCGTGCCGTGAAGCACTACGCGGCCCGGCGCAACTGACCGGGCCGTTGGCGTCCGCCTCCGGTCCACGGAGGCGGCGGGAGGTTCAACTGCCGTAGAAGAGTTTCTTGCCGACCGCCACCGGCTTGGTGTGCCAGATTTCGTGCGCATATTCGGCGATGGTGCGGTCCGAGGAAAACGGGCCCATGCCGGCGATGTTGCGCACGGCCTTGCGCGTCCATTCGTCCGGCTTGCGGTACAGCGCATCCACTTCGGCCTGGGCGCGCAGGTAGTCTGCGTAGTCGGCCAGCAGCAGGTAGTGGTCGCCCCATTCCAGCAGGGTGTCGTGGATGGCCTGGTAGCGGTGCGGCTCGGCGGGCGAGAATACGCCGTCACGGATCGCATCCAGCGCACCAGCCAGGCGCGGGTCGGCTTCGTACAAGGCACGCGGCTGGTAGCCGGAGGCGCGCAGTTGTTCCACCTGCGCGGTGGTGTTGCCGAAGATGAAGATGTTGTCCGGGCCGACGTTCTCGCGGATCTCGATGTTGGCCCCGTCCAGCGTGCCGATGGTCAGTGCGCCGTTCAGCGCGAACTTCATGTTGCCGGTGCCCGACGCCTCGGTGCCGGCCAGCGAGATCTGCTCGGAGAGATCGGCCGCCGGAATGATCAGTTCGGCCAGGCTGACGCTGTAGTTGGGCAGGAACACCACCTTGAGTTTTCCCTTCAGGCGGACATCGGCATTGACCACGGCGGCCACGTCGTTGAGCAGGCGGATGATCAGCTTGGCCATCGCGTAGGCGGACGCCGCCTTGCCGGCGAATACCACCACCCGCGGCACCCAGCCTTGTCCGTCCGGCCCTTCCGGCCGGGCCAGCATCTGCTGGTAGCGGGTGACCACGTGCAGCACGTTGAGCAGCTGGCGCTTGTACTCGTGGATGCGCTTGACCTGCACGTCGAACAGCGCGGCCGGGTCGAGCGCGATGTCCAGATGTTGTTGCACCCATTCGGCCAGCCGCTGTTTGTTGTGGTGCTTGATCCGGGCCACGGTGGGCAGGAAGCCGGGCAGCTCCATCGCCGCCTGCAGGCCGCCGATCTGCCCCAGGTCGCGCCGCCAGCCGCGGCCGATGCGCTGGTCCAGCAATTGCGCCAGGCCGGGGTTGGCCTGTGCCAGCCAGCGCCGCGGGGTGATGCCGTTGGTCTTGTTGTTGAAGCGCTCCGGATAGAGCCGGGCGAAGTCGGCGAAGATCGACTGCACCATCAACTGCGAGTGCAGCGCCGACACGCCGTTGACGGAGTGGCTGGCCACCACCGCGAGATGGGCCATGCGCAGGCGGCGCTCGCCGGATTCGTCCACCAGAGACACCCGCCGTTGCAGGTCGGCGTCGTAGCCGAGCCGCCGGGTGACCTCGGCAAGGAAGCGCGCGTTGATGTCGAAGACGATGCGCAGGTGCCGGGGCAGCAGGCGGCCGAGCAGCTCCACCGGCCAGGTTTCCAGCGCCTCGTGCATCAAGGTGTGGTTGGTGTAGGAGAACGTGCGCCGGGTCAGCGACCAGGCCGTGTCCCAGTCCAGCCCGTGCGCGTCGATCAGCAGGCGCATCAGCTCGGGGATCGCCAGCACCGGATGGGTGTCGTTGAGGTGGATGCTGACCTTGTCGGCGAACGATTCGAAGTCGGCGTGGTTGAGCAGGTGGCGGTGGATCAGGTCCTGCAGGCTGGCCGAACAGAAGAAGTATTCCTGGCGCAGGCGCAACTCGCGGCCCGAGGGCGTGGAGTCGTTGGGGTAGAGCACGCGCGAGACGTTCTCGGACGAATTCTTGCGTTCCACCGAGCGCGAAAAATCGCCGTCGTTGAACGCGCCCAGGTCCATTTCCTCGGTCGCGCGCGCGCGCCACAGGCGCAGGGTGTTGGTGGCGCGGGTGCCGTAGCCGGGGATGATGGTGTCGTAGGCCATCGCCAGCACGTCGTCGGTGCCGGCCCATTCCAGGCGTCCGTCGCGGGTTTCCAGATGGCCGCCGAAGCGCACCCGGTATTGCACCTCCGGGCGCGGGAATTCCCACGGGTTGCCGTGGGTGAGCCAGTAGTCGGGCGCTTCGATCTGGCGCCCGTCGACGATGGCCTGGCGGAACATGCCGTACTCGTAGCGGATGCCGTAGCCGAAACCGGGGATGCCGAGCGTGGCCATCGAATCGAGGAAACAGGCCGCCAGCCGGCCGAGGCCGCCGTTGCCGAGCGCCGCGTCCGGTTCCAGCTCGCTGATGGCGTCCAGGTCCACGTCCAGCCCGGCCAGCGCCTGACGGATGATCGGCAGCATCTCCAGCGCCAGCAGCGCATTGGTGAAGGTGCGGCCGATCAGGAATTCCATCGACAGGTAGTACACGCGCTTGACGTCGTGGGTGTAGTGGGTGCGCGTGGTGTCCATCCAGCGGCCGACCATCTGGTCGCGCACCGCATAGGCAGCGGCGTGCAGCCAGTCCTCGGCGGCGGCGGCGATAGGGTCCTTGCCGACCACGTGGATCAGCTTTTCGACGATGGCCTGACGCAGTTCGCCGACGCTGAGGGTGGGCTGGAAGTCGTCATCCGGCTCGGAACGGCGGGTCTCGCGGGTGTCCATGCAGGCTCCGGGGGAGGAGGGAGGGGCGGGGACGGCGGATGGCACGGCGCTGCAAGCGCTTTCATCTCATCATCGGGCCGCTTCCACAAGGGGGCGGTACAGGGCGAGGTAGGCGCGGGCCGGGCTTTCCCAGCCGAAGTCCAGTGTCATCGCATGGCGCTGGACCTGCCGCCATGCGTCCTTGCGGCGGTACAGGGCGAAGGCGCGGCGCACGGCATTGCCGTAATCCTCGCCGTCGAAGCGCTCGAACACGAAGCCGGTGGCGCGGCCGTCGGCCAGTTCTTCCAGCGTGCTGTCCACCACGGTGTCGGCCAGCCCGCCGACCCG
>DMID01000141.1:0-260 GCA_003449195.1 Lysobacteraceae bacterium
CTGCACCAAGCGCCCACTGCCCCGCCACACCTCGTTGCGGGCCGCCGGATCGCCGCACCATTGGGGCGTGCCATTCGTGCCTGTCGCCGACGCCGGTTCGACGCCGGCATCGGGCCCGCCGGGTGCCTCGTCCTCCGGCAGCGCGCGCGCCGCCAACGCCACCGCATCGTCCAGATCGAAGGGCTTGGACAGGAATTCATGCGCACCGCCTCGGAACGCACCGGCGGTGCTGGCCACGTCGGTATAGGCCGACATCACGA
>DMID01000141.1:363-3294 GCA_003449195.1 Lysobacteraceae bacterium
GCACGTCGGTGAACAGCAGGTCGGGCACCTGCCGGGCGCCGAGCGCATCGAGCGCGGCGGCGGCGTTCTCGAAACCGTCGACGTCGTAACCGGCATCGCGCAGCGCCGTGGCCAGCACGAAGCGCACCGAGCGGTCGTCGTCGACCACCCAGATGCGGCGCGGGTCGTGGACGGATTCAGACGGCATGGTGGCGTGCTCCCGGGTCGGTTTCGCCATGAGGCGCTTCGTGCGCGGCTTCGTTCTCGTCCTGCGGCAGCAACATGCTGAAGACGGTGTGGCCGGGGCGTGAGCGGTAGGTCAGCGAACCGCGATGTTCGCGCGCGACCTGATGGGCCAATGCCAGCCCGAGCCCGCTGCCTTCGGCGCGGCCGCTGACCAGCGGCAGGAACAGGTGTTCGGCCAGCTCGTCGGGCACGCCGCGGCCGTCGTCCACCACCTCCAGCCTCAGTGCCATGGCATGCACGCGCTCGCGGATGCGCAGGCCGCGCTCGACGCGGGTGCGCAGGTGGATGGTGGAGGCGCCGGCTTCTATCGCGTTGCGCACCAGGTTCCACACCGCCTGGGTCAGGCGGTCCGGGTCGCCGGAAAATTCGGGGATGCTGGGGTCGTAGTCGCGCTGCAGCCGCACCGACCAGCCGCCTTCGGTTTCGGCCAGCCGCAGCACGCGTTCGAGCACGGCATGGATGTTCATCTGCGCATGCGGACGCTGCGGCGCCGGCGACAGCAGACGGTCGAGCAAGGTGTTGAGACGGCCGATCTCCGAGCCGATCAGCTCGATCAGTTCGCGCTCGTCGCGGTCGCGGCGATCCGCGCCGCGCCGCGCCAGCAGTTGCGCGGCGCCTTTCAGGCCGGCCAGCGGATTGCGCAGTTCGTGCGCCAGCCCCTTCAGGGCCGCAGCCAGCGCATCGGGCAGGTTCTCGCTGGAAATGCCGGCGTCTGCATCCACCGGATGCGCCTCCAGCAGCCAGCCGCCCTCGATGCGCGACAGCCAGCCATCGGCGAAACGCGGCGCCTCGCCGGGGAAACCCAGCGCAATCCGGTGCAGGCGCAACACGTCCCGGTCGGAATTGTCGAGAAAGCGCGCCATCGCGTTGCCGTCCAGTTCCAGCGCTGCCAGCGGCTGGCCGATCAGGCGGCGCACGCTGATGCCGAGCCAGCGCGCGAACGCGGCATTCAAGCCCACCGTGCGGCCTTGCGGGTCGGCCCAGGCAACCGGGGTGGACAACAGGTCGAGTGCGGGCAGTGCCATGCCGCTCATTGTTGCACCATTTTTGTGCAAACAACCGGGAATGCATTGATCTTCAAGGCTTCCGGCCACCCGCGCCCGACTGCGCGGCAGCTCGGCTCTTGCCGGAGGTTCTCGCGCTGCATGCCAAGTACCGCACATGCGGCGGCAGCTCGACGAACGGAGATGGCCTCTGCGAAAACGCCGGGCCGATGGCATGGAGCCGGGTGCGCCATCGGCTGCACCGGCCCTCGCACGCGGGCAATCCTTGCCGCCGACGGGAAAGATGACGCGGGGCACACCCGATGACTCCTTCATCCGGTCACGCCGGAAGATGCGCGAAAGCGCCACACGGAATACGGAATACGGAATTACCAGGCTTCCACACGAGCCGGATGACGCCGGAACACGTATCCGGAGCCTCCCCGGCGCATGGCGCCGGGGAGGCCGTTACCGCAGACATTCAAGCGAAGCCATCAGGCCTCGTAGGCCGACTCGCCGTGGGAGGTGATGTCCAGGCCCTCGCGCTCGGCTTCCTCGCTGACGCGCAGGCCGAACACCAGCTTGGCGATCAGGAAGGCCACCACCGAGACGATGCCGATCCACACCACGGTCACGCCGACGCCCAGCGCCTGCACGCCGACCTGGTGGCCCATGGTCACGCCTTCGGCATAACCGGCGCCGCCCAAGGCCTTGTCGGTGAACACGCCGGTCAGGATGGCGCCGACGATGCCGCCCACGCCATGCACGCCGAACACGTCCAGGCTGTCGTCCGCGCCCAGCAGCTTCTTCAGGCCGGTGACGCCCCACACGCAGATCACGCCGGCAGCCGCGCCGATGACGATCGCGCCGAACGGACCGACGGTACCCGCGGCCGGGGTGATGCCGACCAGGCCGGCGACCATGCCCGAGGCCACGCCCAGTGCCGAGGCCTTGCCCTTGGTGAACTTCTCGGTCAGCGACCAGGCCAGCACTGCGGCAGCAGTGGCGAGCATGGTGTTGAGGAAGGCCAGCGCGGCGGTGGCGTTGGCTTCCAGCGCCGAACCGGCGTTGAAGCCGAACCAGCCCACCCACAGCAGCGAAGCGCCGGTGAAGGTCATCGGCACGTTGTGCGGCTTGAGTGCCTGAGTGCCGTAACCCTTGCGCTTGCCGACCAGATAGGCGCCGACCAGGCCGGCGATGCCGGCATTGATGTGCACCACCGTGCCGCCGGCGAAGTCCAGCGCGCCCTTGCCGAACAGGAAGCCCGGCGCCGACCACACCATGTGCGCCATCGGCAGGTAGCCGAAGGTGAACCAGATGACTGAGAACAGCAGCACCGCGGCAAACTTCATGCGCTCGGCGAAGGCGCCGACGATCAGCGCGCCGGTGATGCCGGCGAAGGTCAGCTGGAACGTGACGAAAACGTATTCGGGCAGCTTGAAGCCCTTGGAGAACGTGTCGGCCAGCGTGTCGGTACTCACCCCGGCGAGGAACTTCTTGCCGAGCGTGCCGATCCACTGGTTGCCGTCGGCGAAGGCCAGGCTGTAGCCGTACACCACCCACAGGATGCCGATCAGCGAGAACACCGTGGCCACCTGGATCAGCACCGACAGCACGTTCTTGGCGCGCACCATGCCGCCGTAGAACAGCGCCAGACCCGGCACCACCATCAGCAGCACCAGCATGGTGGAGGTCAGCATCCACGCCACGTCGCCCTTGTCGA
>DMID01000075.1 GCA_003449195.1 Lysobacteraceae bacterium
GCCGGCCGCCGGCATCGTCACCGGGTGCGCCGAACGCAGCCGCGTCAACCGCCACACCAGCCCGAGCCCGACCAGCGTCAACACCGCACCGAACGCACACACGCCCGCCCAGCCATGCGACGTGTAGAACACGCCGCCCACTGCGCCGGCCACGCTGGAACCCAGGTAATAGCCGAACAGGTACAGCGCCGAAGCCTCGGCCCGGTGCTGGCCGCCGCGGCTGCCGACCCAGCTGCTGGCCACCGAATGCCCGCCGAAGAAGCCGAAGGTCACCAGCGTGATGCCCAGCGCCATCACCCACAATTGCGGCAAGGCCAACAACGCCACGCCGACGAGGATCAGGCCGAGCGAGATGCCCAGCGCGCGCGCGCGGCCGATGCGCCCGGCCAGCTGCCCCATCCAGGCTGAGCTGAAACTGCCGATCAGATAGACAGTGAAGATCAGCCCGACCACCGTCTGGCTCAGCCGATACGGCGGCGCCAGCAGGTGATAGCCGAGGTAGTTGTACATCGTCACGAACACGCCCAGCAGCACGAAGCCGAGCGCAAACAGCCACGGCAGGCCGCCATCGCAGAACAGGTCGGCGAAGCTGGCCGGCAGCGCGCGCAGGTCGGCCTGGCGCGGCACGAAATGTCGTGAAACCGGCAGCCGGCTCCAGAACACCGCGGTGGCGATCAGGCCGATGCAGCCCACCGTCGCCACGCCGGCGCGCCAGCCCCAGTAGTCAGCCACCACGCCGGCGATCAGTCGCCCGCTCATCCCGCCGACCGCATTGCCGCCGATGTACAGGCCCATGCCGAGCCCCAGCGAGCCGGCATCCATCTCCTCGGCCAGCCAGGTCATCGCCACCGCCGGCACGCCGCTGAGGCTCAGGCCCAGCAAGGTGCGCAGCAGCAGCACCGCGTGCCACTCGTGCATCAGCGGCACCAGCAACATCAGCACCGAGGACGCCAGCAGCGACACCGCCATCACCGGCCGCCGCCCGACCCGGTCGGACAGGATGCCGGCGAAGATCATCGCCACCGCCAGCACGCCGGTGCTGACCGACAAGGCCAGCGCGCTGCCCGCGGCGCTGACGCCGAAGTCCTTCGAAAACTCGGGCAACAGCGGCTGCACGCAGTACAACAGGCCGAAGGTGGCAAAGCCGGACGCGAACAAGGCCTGGCTGGCCCGGCGGAATTCGGGCGTGCCTTGCCGGATGTGGGGAAGGGACGTCGGCGCCGCTTCGGGCGTCGGCGCAGGTACGGCCGCGCGGGCCGCCGTGTCGCCGTTCATCGCGCTGCAACCGCCCGTCGTGCACGGGCGTCCGTAAAAAATGGAGGCTCAGGATAGAGCCCGCCATCCATACGATCCAGAAACTGCCGGCTATGAATCAATATCAAGAAAATATCGATTCAGAAACCGCCGCAGCGCATTCCGCCTTCGGCACAGCGAGCAGGCAAGCAAGGCGGTGGCCCGCCCCGTCACGCGCCCTTGTCCGGTTCCGCGCCCGCCGTGCCGAACTGTGCGGCCGTCTTCACGTAGAACACCGCCGGCGACACGTCGGCCAAGCGTGCGAACAGACGCTCGCACTCGTCCTCGGTGGTCACCATCAGCACCAGCTCGGGTTGGTCGACCAGCTCGAAGAAGCCGGCCGCGTGCAGTTGGCGGTCGTGGCCGAGGCCTTCGCTGGCGGCAATGCGCGTCGCGCCGCGCAGGCCCAGTTCACGCGCCAATTGCAGCAGCCAGGCGGCAACGGGCTGCCCGCGATGCAGCCGCCCGGCCTGGGTGAAGAAGATGATCTGGCAACCGTGCATGTGCGTCTCCTCAGTGCGCCCGCAGCCAGCCCACGCTGGCGAAGCCGGCGATGGTCATCACCAGCGAACCGGCCAGATGGGTACCGGCCACCGTCGCGCCCCAGCCGTATTCGCCGCGTTGCAGCAAGGCCACCACTTCGGCCGAAAACGTGGAAAACGTGGACAGTCCGCCGCAAAACCCGGTGATGATGAAAAGCCGCCATTGCGGCGACAGCTGCGGCATGCCGGCAAACGCCGCCATGCCCACGCCCACCACATAGGCAGCCACCAGATTGGCCGCCAACGTGCCCAGCGGCATCTGCGGCAACATGCTGTTGAGCCGGAGGCCGAACCACCAGCGCAGCAAGGCGCCGAGAGCGGCACCAAGCGCGATGGCAATGACGGGTTTCCACATGGTCGCGTCCTCGAAAAGGGGAAGGTCGAGAACGGGCACGTACAACCTGCGCGGCCGGCACGGCCCGTTCGCAGGCATCATCAGCCGGCAAGCCGGCGGTTCGGGGAGGAATGCCATCTCCCATGGCCGGCACGATAGCAGAAGCCCGCAACGCCGGCACATGCGGAAACGGCGGCCGCAGCCGCCATTCCGGGTTCATCGCAAAGCCGGGCCGGAACACGTCGCGGGCACCGGCATGCGCAGACCGCATCACTTCAGGCCGCGATTCTCCAACAGCGGCTCCACGCTCGGGTCCTTGCCGCGGAACGCGCGGTACAGGTCCGCCAGTTCCACCGTGTTGCCGCGCGAGAGGATCTTGTCGCGGAAGGTCTGGCCGTTCTCGGCCGTCAGGCCGCCGTGCTCCTTGAACCATTCGAAGGCATCGTCGTCCAGCACTTCCGACCAGAAGTAGGCGTAGTAGCCGGCCGAATAACCGCCGCCCCAGATGTGGTCGAAGTAGCTGCTGCGGTAGCGCGGCGGCACCTGCGGCAGATCCACCTTGAACTTCTTCAGCGCCGCCGTCTCGAACTGGTCCACGTCCTGCAGCGGCGCGTCGGCCGGCAGCGTGTGCCAGGCCAGGTCGAGCAGCGCGGCGGACAGGTACTCGGTGGTGGCGTAGCCCTGGTTGAAGGTGCGCGACTTCTTGATCTTGTCCACCAGCGCCTGCGGCATCGCCTCGCCGGTCTGGTAGTGCTTGGCGTAGTGCGCGAACACCTTCGGATCGGTCGCCCAGTGCTCGTTGAACTGCGAGGGGAACTCGACGAAATCGCGCGAGGTGGCGGTGCCGGCCAGGGTCGGATACTTCACCTTCGAGAACATGCCGTGCAGCGCATGGCCGAACTCGTGGAACATCGTGGTGACGTCGTCGAAGCTGATCAGTGCCGGCTGGCCCGGGGCGGGCTTGGTGAAGTTGCAGACGTTGTAGACCACCGGCTTGGTGCCGGTCAGCGCATCCTGGCCGACGAACTCGTCCATCCACGCGCCGCCGGACTTGGAATCACGCTTGAAGTAGTCGGTGTAGAACAGCGCCAACGAGCTGCCGTCCTTGTCGAACACCTCGTACACCTTCATGTCCGGGGTGTAGGTCGGGATGTCGGTGCGCTGCTTGAAGGTGATGCCGTACAGCTGGTTGGCGGCGTAGAACACGCCGTTTTCCAGCACGTTGTCGAGCTCGAAATACGGCTTGATCTGCGACTCGTCGAGGTCGTACTTGGCCTTGCGCACCTGCTCGGCGTAGAAATCCCAGTCGGCGGCGGCGAGCTTGAAGCCGCCCTTCTGCGCATCGATCACCTTCTGCATCTCGGCCACTTCGCCGCGTGCCTTGGCGGTGGCCGCCGGCACGGTGTCGGTGAGCAGCTTGAGCGCCTTGTCCGGGGTGCCGGCCATCTGGTCGGACAGACTGTAGGCGGCATAGCTGGGAAAGCCCAGCAGCTTGGCCTTCTGTGCGCGCAGCTGGGCCAGGCGCTGGATGGTCTGGCGGGTGTCGTTGGCGTCGCCCTTTTCTGAGCGGGTTTCGGAGGCCTTCATCACCTCGCCGCGCAAGTCGCGGTTCTTCAGCGAGGCCAGCACCGGCTGCTGGGTGGTGTTCTGCAGCGCCAGCAGGTACTTGCCGTCGAGCTTGCGCGCCTTGGCATTTTCGGCCGCCGCCGCCAGATCGCCGTCGCTCAGCCCGTCCAGCCTTGCCTTGTCGTCCACCACCACGGCGCCGGCGGCGGTGGCCGCGACCAGCTTGGTGTGGAACGCGGTGGACAACGTGGTTTCCTCGACGTTGAGCTTGCGCAGGCTGTCCTTGTCGGCGTCGGACAGCTGCGCGCCGGCGCGCACGAACTCCTTGTACTGGTACTCGACCAGGCGCTTCTGCTCCGGGTCCAGGGCCAGCGTGTCGCGCTGGTCGTAGATCGTCTTGATGCGCGCGAACAGCTTGGGGTCGAGCGCGATCTCGTCCTGGTGGGCGGCCAGCTTGGGCGCGATCTCCTCCTGCACCTTCTCGCGCTCGGGGTTGGTGTCGGCCTGCACGAGACCGAAGAAGATGCGCGAGACGCGGGTCAGCGTTTCGCCGGACTTCTCCATCGCCACGAAGGTGTTGTCGAAAGTGGCCGGCTCCGGGTTGTCGGCGATCTTGCGGATCTCGGCCAGGTGCTCCTTCATCCCCTGTTCGAAGGCCGGCAGGAAGTCGCTGTCCTTGATCTTGTCGAACTGCGGGGCCTGGAACGGCAGCGGGCTGGCGGTCAGCAACGGGTTGGCGCTCTGCGGCGCGGCGGCCGGGGCGGGCGTGGTCACGGCGGGAGCCTCTTCCTTCTTGCAGGCGGCCAGCGCGAGGCTGACGGCGGCGGCGAGCACCAGAGTGCGGTTCAGGGTGCGATTCATGCGGATTACCGAGCGGTTGTTGGAAAACCCGCCAAGCGTAGCGCGCCACGCCCGCCGCCTGCATGTGCCGCCCGTCCCGCC
>DMID01000116.1 GCA_003449195.1 Lysobacteraceae bacterium
CGGCATCCGCCGCGGCACCGACGTGCTCAAGGCGCTGGCGCTGGGCGCGGATGCGGTGCTGCTTGGCCGTCCCTACGTGCATGCGCTGGCGGTGGCCGGCTCGGTCGGCGTGGCGCACGTGCTGCATCTGCTGCGGGTCGAGCTGGAGTCGGCCATGGCGCTGACCGGTTGCCGGCGCCTGTCCGACATCGGCCCCGGGCTGATCCATGCGCCGGACTTGCAGCGGTTGCTCAACGGCGGCGGCATGCCGACGGCCTGATCGGCTGCGTTGTCTTGACGGCAATGCCGGGCGATGCCCGACGCGGCGCAGGCCGGAGCGCTTCCCTGCAAGCCCGCTCCGAGCGGCGATACCTCCCCAAGCGGCTGCGTGACCAGGACTTGGTCGCAGCCTGACATGCCGTGGGCGCCTCCATCGGACGCGTTCCTTGCGTGCGCGATCAAATCTGCGATGAGGGCCGGCGCCGTCACTGCTCCCGCCGCAAGCTGCCGGCTCCGCCGTGGCCTCATCGCACCGGCAGGCGATGACGCAGCAACAGGCGCCGCAGGCTGCGGGCATCGCGGACGGTATCGGCTTGCAGTCCGCAGGCACGGGCGCCGCGCACGTTGACGAACAGGTCATCGACGAACAGCGTGCGCGCCGGGCTGGCATCTAGCACGGCCAGGGCGCGGCGATACGCCTCCGCTGCGGGCTTGCGCAGGCCGAGCATGCCGCTGGCCAGCACGCGCCCGTCCAGCAGCGGGAACAGCCCGGGTGCGATGGTGCGGACCACGGCCTCGATCAACGGGCCGTTGTTGGTCAGCACCGCCACCCCGGCATGGCCGGACAAGCTGTGGATCATCTCGACCACGGCCGGCCGTACCCGGGTGCCCGCCACCCGTGCGGCAATCCAGCTGGCGGCATCGACCGGTTGGCCGATGGCTTCGCTCAAGCGCGCCAGATACGTGGCGGTATCCAGCCGGCCCGCGTCGTAAGCCGCTTCCAGCCCTTCCTCGAACAACACCCGATGCATTCGCTCCGGTGCAGCGCCGCAGGCCATGGCCAACGCGGCGATGCGGCGCGGCCGTGCGTAGTCGGCGATCACGCCGTCGAAGTCGAACAGCACCAGATCCGGAGGTACGGGCATGGGGGCGGGCGAGCCGGGCGGGTGGGCAAGGATACCGGCCCGGCTGCCTACCCGTGCCGCGGGCCTACCCGCCGCAGAGGGCGCGCAACCGGCCCGGAATGGTTAGGTTTTCGTTCACGCGGCGTGCGTCCGGGATCACAGGGGACCACCGGCACGCCGCCCTCCCCCGCACGCAACACCAATCGCACGAGGTCATTCAATGGGCAAGCGCATCAGGTTGGGACGTCTGGCTGGTTCGGTTTCAAGGGCTCTGCATGTGAACGCGGCTGGTTTGCCGGCCTTGTCGATGGCGGTGCTGGTAGGTGCCGGCGCCTTCGCCGGGCAGGCCCGCGCAAACGGGGCGGACAGCCCCTCAGGCGAGGACAAGGCCAAGACCCTCGACACGGTCACGGTGATTTCCACCGGTACCCGCAAGGCGGATATGGCGGTGACCGACAGCCCGGCGCCGATCCAGCTGGTCAGCACGGAGCTGCTCAAGCAGACGGCCGCGCCTGACCTGATGAACGCGATCGCCAACCAGGTGCCGTCGTACAACGCCAACCAGGTCGGCGGCGACATGGCCAGCCAGACCCTGACCGCTTCGCTGCGTGGCCTGACGGCCAACCACACGCTGATCCTCGTCAACGGCAAGCGCCGCCACGTCACCTCCAACTTCGGCGTGGCCGGCAGCGGCGAAATGGCGACCGACCTGTCGTACATCCCGACCTCGGCCATCGACCACGTCGAAGTGCTGACCGACGGCGCAGCCGCGCTGTATGGTTCCGACGCCATCGCCGGCGTCATCAACATCATCCTCAAGAAGAACCACGAAGGCGGCGAAGTGAACGCCGGTTACGCCGGCTATGCCGATGGCGGCGGCGGCACCGATTCGTGGAGCGGCAACATCGGGCTGGGTGGCGAGAATGGCTTCGTCAGCATCAGCGCCGAAGTGGAGAACCGCATGTCGGTCTACCGCTTCTCCAACCCGAGCTATGCCAACTGCCTGCTCGACATCGCCGCCTGCCAGGCTTACGCGACGGCCAACGGTCGCGGCGACCTGCTCAGCCGCATCGCCAACGACCAGGGTGCGTTGCTGAATTCGCGCTTCCCGGGCCTCAATGCCTGGTTGAATCCGCCGGAAGTGCACCGCAAGGTCGCCATGTTCAATGCGGGCTACAGCTTCGAAAATGGCGTCGATTTCTATGCTTTCGGCAGCTACGGCAAGAAGAGCGCATCCTCCGAGGAAAACTACCGCCGTCCGTCGCAGGATGGCGGCTACACCGATCCGGTCACCGGCGAGGTCAAGCACAAGTACGCGCTGGGCTTCAATCCGTCCGAGGCTTCGGAGGAATACGACTACGACCTGACCGCGGGCCTGAAGGGCGACGCGGCCGGCTGGCTGTGGGACGTGTCCACCAGCTACGGCCGCAACCAGATGGACGTGTACACCCGCAACACGATGAACTTCTCGCTGTGGCAGGACTACGGCTATTCGCCGGAGAGCTTCTACGACGGCACGTTCTATTCCACGCAGTGGACTACCGATGCCAGCGTCACCAAGGATTTCGACGTGGGCCTGTCCTCGCCGATGATCTTCAACGCGGGCGTGGAATACCGCCGCGATGGCTACGGCATCGAGGCCGGCGAGCCGACGTCCTACTACGGCGCGGGCGCGTCCTCCTTCCCGGGCTACAACCCGCTGGGCGCGGGCGACTACTCCCGCCACAGCTACGCCGTGTTCGCCGACGTGGTGTTCAACCCCACCGACAAGTGGCTGATCGACGTGGCCGGCCGCTACGAGAACTTCAGCGACTTCGGCAGCAAGTCGGTGGGCAAGTTCACCACGCGCTACGACTTCACCGATGCCTTTGCGGTACGCGGCACGTTCAGCACCGGTTTCCGCGCCCCCAACATGGGCGAGAACTACTACACCGCCATCCAGGTCAGCCCGACCGGTGCCACCGCCACCTTGGCCGGCTCCTCGATCGGCAGCGGCCTGAAGCCGGAAACCAGCAAGAACCTGTCGCTGGGCTTCGTGTTCAAGCCGATCGAAAACCTGACCTCGACCCTGGATTTCTACCAGATCAAGATTTCCGACCGCACCACCATCGGCTCCTTCTCGTATTCGCAGGCGCAATCGGCGGCCACCGTCACCGGCCGTACCACCGGCACCTGGAATGCCGACTTGCCCGACCCGGCCGACAGCAACGGCGACGGCGTCCCGGACGACAGCTACAACCAGATCCTCGGCGAGGCGCTGGTGGCCGGCGGCTTCATCAGCCAGTGGAATGACCCGACCGCGCCGGGCGGCAGCTTTGACCAGACCGCGCGCGCCAACATCAACCTGAGCTTCTTCACCAATGCGCTGGACACCAAGACCTCCGGCGTGGACTGGGTGACCAACTACACCACCGGGTTCGACTGGGGTTCGATCGACTGGTTGCTGGCCGCCAACTACAACAAGACCGAGGTGACCCGCGCCGGCCGTGCGGCGGGCTTCGAGAGCATTCCGCTGTTCACCGGGGCGAGCGTCTACAACATCGAGCACGCCAGCCCGAAGTTCCGCGTGAACCTGGCGGCCACGTTCAACTGGCAGAAGTTCACCCTGACCCTGCGCGAGTCCATCTACGGCCCGCAGACCCAGGTCAGCAGCCTCTCCGGTTACGAGTCGCTGGCTGGCCAGCTTGACACCATCCAGCTCGACGGCGGCGACTACTACAAGCTGAAGATCGAGACGATGGCGACCACCGGCTTCGACCTGAGCTTCAAGCCCAACGATTCGTGGACGCTCAGCGTGGGTGGCGACAACGTGTTCAACAAGTATCCGGACAAGATCCCGTCCGCCGTGTGGAACTACGATGTGGCCAACTACCAGAACGGCAACAATCAGTACATCGCCAGCAGCGATTACGCCGGCTTTACCGGCAGCCCGATCGGTTACTTCGGCGCGCGCTACTACGCCAAGCTGACCTACCGGTTCTGATCCGCCATGTCGTGTACCGCATGTTGCAACACAGGAGATGGACTGCCGGGGACGTCCGTGCGTCGTCGATCGTTCCCAATCCAGTCGATGGCCCTGACAGCCTCATGATGTGAGATGTGACCAAAGCCCTTCCGTTGCGGCGGAAGGGCTTTCTTCTGAAAAAGTTTCGGATGGTTATTTCCAGATTCCGCAAAATCATCAGCCGTACCGCCCGTTCCGCTCCGCCCTGTCCCAACCGTTCCCAGGAAAACGCCATGACTTCATCCCTTTCCCGCCGTTCGTTCCTGCGTGGCTCGGCCATGCTGGCCGGTGCCGCTGCCAGTGCCGGTCTGCCGACGCTGGCGCTTGCCAAAAAGTCCCCTGCCGCACCGGCCGCCGTTGCCGATGGCGACGTGAGCAAGCTGCCGGCGGTGGAAATTGCCGCCAACGAATACTGGACCGGCCCGTGCGATGCCGCGCAGAAGGCCATGGTCGCCATCGTTCCGCAGGGCAACCGCTACCTGTTCAAGGAGCTGGCGCCGAAGGTGTACGAGACCCTCGTCTCGCACTGGAACCTGCCGGGCCGCGAGAGCGTGATTGCCTACCACGGTTCGACTCCGCCGCTGACCAACGTGATGCTGGCCTACACCGGCCCGGACAAGCCGCTGATCACCGCCGACCCGACGTTCGAATCCGGTTGGGAAGCTGCTGCCAGCACGGGTGCCAAGGTGATCAAGATCCCGGCCCGCAAGGACGATTCGCACGACGTCCAGGCCATGTGCAAGAAGGCCAATGAAGTCGGCGCGGGCGTGCTTTACATCTGCAATCCGAACAATCCGACCGGTGCGATCACCGCGCGCGCGGACATCGAATATGCGCTGGCGAACAAGCCGGCCGGTTGCGTGCTGGTCGTCGACGAGGCTTACATCGACTTCTCCGACAATGCCGAGACCGTGATCGATATCGCCGCCAAGACGCCCGATGTGCTGGTGCTGCGCACGATGTCCAAGCTGTACGGCATGGCGGGCACGCGCTTCGGCTATGCCATTGGCACGCCGGACGTGCTCAAGGGGCTGCGCCACTTCGGCGTCAACTCGCTGTCGGTGGTATCGATGGCCGCCGCGATCGCCAGCCTCAACGATCCTGACGTGATCCCGAGCCGTCGCGCGCTGAACAAGAAAACCCGCGAAGAGACCGTGGCCTTCATCAACAAGCTGGGCTACAAGACCACCAAGTCCGAGTCCAACTGCTTCCTGGTCGACGTCAAACGCCCGGCCCGCGGGTTCCAGGACGACATGTCCACCTGGGGCGTGATGGTCGGCCGCAGCTGGCCGGGCTTTCCCAACCAGTCGCGCATCACCATCGGTTCGCCGGAAGAAATGGCGCGCTTCCGCGACGCCTTCGCCAAGGTGGCCAAGGGCCAGAAGGGGCCGCTGCCGGTGCCGCCGCCGTTCAAGCTGGGCATGGTGGAAGGCGGGATGATGGTGAAGGACGGCGTGATCGTCGGCTTCGCCTGAGTCCGGCCGGACTTGGGCAAGGCAACCGGGCGCGGATTGCCCGGTTGCCTTCGGTGCCTGGGGTGACTTCGGCCTTGGGTTCCCCGGATATCAGCCCCTGCCACGAGCAGGGGCTTTTTCGTCTGTGGCCGCCGATCAGCCCGCGTCGGAGGAATCTTCGACGTGGGAATGCAGCAGCCCGAGCAGGCGCGCGCGCGACAAGGCTTCGGTGCGGCTGTTGGCATCGAGCTTGCGGTACAGGTTCTTCAGGTGGAACTTGACCGTGTTCTCGGACAGGTTGAGGCGCCGGGCGATCTGCTTGTTCGAATGGCCGAAGGCCAGCTCGGACAGCATTTCGCGTTCGCGTTCGCTGAAACCGGAGCCGGCGTCCTCGCCATGTTGCAGGCGTTCCAGCAAGGTCTGCATCGTCAATGCCAGCGTGGTGCCCGGCAACACGTCCGGGTCCTGCTGACGCGCGCAGCGCAGCAGGGCCTTGGCCGGTGCGCCCAGTTCGAGCACGACCTGCCACGAGCAGGTATGCGCAACGTGGTCCAGCGCCTGGCGCAACGGCGGCAGGGCCTGCGCGATTTCGCCGCGTTGCTGCAGGGTCAGGGCGATGCGGGCGCGGGCGCGGGCGAGCAGGAAATGGTTGC
>DMID01000004.1:0-181 GCA_003449195.1 Lysobacteraceae bacterium
CAGGGCCAGCAGAACACCACCGGCGCGCAGTCCACGCCCGGCGCACAGGCGGTGGACCTGCGCGGCCTCGGCCCCAACCACACGCTGGTGCTGGTCAACGGCCGCCGCGTGGCCGACTTCCCGCTGCCGCTCAACGGGCGCAGCAACTTCACCGACGTCGGCAACATCCCGCTGGGCATGA
>DMID01000004.1:344-1013 GCA_003449195.1 Lysobacteraceae bacterium
GCGTGATCAACTTCATCCTGAAGAAATCCGCCGACGGCACCACCCTGGACTACCGCTACGGCGACACCGAGCGCGGCGGCGGGCAATCGCAGCACTTCACCGTGACCAGCGGCTTCGACAAGGGCGACTTCACCGGTATCGTCGGGCTGGAGCTGCTGGACAAGAAACCGCTGTGGGGCACCGACCGCGGCATCCAGGACTCCACGCTCGACGCGCCCACCGCCACCCGCCGGCTGCCGCGTCTGGTCGCGCAGATCCACGATGTCGACGACGACGTCAACCTCGCTCCGGCCGGCGACTGCGCCGGGCTGGCCGGCCTCAACGGCGGCACCACCGCACTGGCCGAAGACCCCGACGGCAACCCGTATTGCGGCAGCAACCGCGCCATTGCCTATCGCACCATCGAAAACCAGCGCAAGGGCGCCAACGCCTACGGTTCGTTCGAGTACCGCTTCTCCGACACCCTGTCCTGGTTTGCCGACGTGCAGTTGGGGCGGCAGACGGTGAAGCTGCTGTCCGGCACCAACGGCAACCTCGCCACCAGCGACCAGATGGGCTGGGAATTCCAGGACTACGCCTCGGCCGAAAGCAACGTGTTCTACAACGCCGCCAGCGGCCATTACGAAAGCTGGTGGCGACAGTTCGCACCCGAGGAAGTGGGCGGCCTGC
>DMID01000004.1:1082-3432 GCA_003449195.1 Lysobacteraceae bacterium
TACAACCACTCCCAGTACAAGGCGACGGTGAAGATGCCGCGCATCGACGCCGCTGCCGCCAACGCTTTCTTCCTCGGCGACCTGCAGGGTTACGACGACGACGGCTACGCGATCTACAGCCCGGACCCGGCACGCCTGTACGGCGCACTGACCCCGGCCCAGTTCGCCACGTTCGCGGCCACCTCCACCTTCCGCCCGAAGGCCGGCAACGACAACCTCAGCTTCACCGCCGACACGCCTGTGCTGTTCACCCTGCCGGCCGGCGACGCCGGCTTTGCCGGCACGGTGGAAATAGGCAACCAGTACTACCGCATCAACCCCGACCCGCTGGCCGTCACCCAAGGCTATTACGGCGCGCGCTACGGCGACGGCCACGGCAGCCGCGACCACTGGGGCGCGGCCGGCGAACTGCGCCTGCCGCTGTTGTCCAGCCTGCAGGCCAGCGTCGCCGGACGCTACGACCGCTACCGCTACGACGGCGGCAACCCCGGCCGCTTCACCTACAGCCTCGGCCTGGAATGGCGGCCGCTGGACTCGCTGCTGGTGCGCGGCTCCTACGGCACCGGTTTCCGCGCGCCGGACATGCACTATCTGTTTGCCGGCAACGACTACTACCGCGCCACCCAGACCGACTACTACACCTGCCGCTCGGAAAACCCGGGCGCCGGCAACGGCGGCTGCTACGACTGGGATTACGGCAACTACGACCAGAGCACCATCGACGAGTACGTGGGCAACCGCAAGCTGAAGGTGGAAACCAGCACGTCCTTCACCGCCGGCTTGGTGTGGTCGCCGCTGTCCAACCTCGATGTCAGCGTGGACTACTACAAGATCCGCGTGGACAACCAGGTACAGGTGCAGGACCGCGACCAGCTGCTGATCACCGAAGCCGATTGCCGGCTCGGCGTCACCGTTGCCGGCGCCCGCGTGGACGGCAGTTCGCCGACCTGCGTGGACGCCATCGCCCGGGTCATCCGCGATGCCGACGGCAACGTCACCAGCGTGCACTTCGGCCCGATCAACATCGCCCGCGAGCAGACCTCGGGCATCGACGTGTCGGCCAACTACCGGCTGCAGACCGCCAGCGCCGGCAATTTCCGCTTCGGCGGCAACTACACCTGGGTGCATCGCCACACCCGCCAGTTGCACCCGGGCGATGCCACCGAGGACATGCTGGCGGTCACCTTCAGCGACGCCACCCTGCCGCGCGTGAAGTCCAACCTCACCGCGAGCTGGGACAAGGGGCCGTGGGCCGCCACCGTGTACGGCAACTACCTCGGCCGCCTGGCCAACTACGACAACGACGCATGGACGCGCGCCACCTGGCGTTTCAACGCCAGCGCCAGCTACGACATCAGCGACCACCTGCGCGTTTCGCTGGCGGTGGACAACCTGTTCGACAAGATGCCGCCCAAGGATGCCACCTGGGCCAACTACCCGTACTACGACACCTCGTGGTTCGACTCGATCGGCCGCAGCTACTACCTGCAGTTCACCTGGAAGCTGGGCGGCAAGNNNNCCCGCCGCAAGGCGGGTTTCTTCGTTGTCCTCCGGCAGCGGCCGGCCTCAGGTGGTGCCGCGGTTCCTGCCGATCCACGGCCGGTACCACGCGCGGATGCGGGCCATGTCGGCTTCCATGTCGCCGCTCAGGTGGAACAGCTCGCCGACGCCGATGATCTTGTCCGGGTAGTGGAAATACACCGGCAGCACCGGCACGCCGGCGCCGTGGGCGATCTTCCAGAAGCCGGTTTTCCAGTGCTCCACGCGCTGGCGCGTGCCTTCCGGCGCGATGCCGTACCAGAACTTCTCCGACTGCCGGATCAGGTCCACCGCCTGTTCGACCACGCCGCGCGCGGCGCGGCGGTTCACCGGCAGCACGCCCAGCCGGTGCAGCACATGGCCCAGCACCGGCACCTTGAACAGCGACTCCTTGGCGAGGATGTGCACGTCCAGGCCCAGCGCCATCTTGGCGCCAAAGGCCCACAGGCCATCCCAGTTGGACGAATGCGGTGCGCCGATCATCACCAGCTTGGGGATGTCGGGGAAACGCCCGACCATGCGCCAGCCGCCGACGCGCAGGATGCTGCGGCCGACCCAGCGGACGAAGCGGTTGGGTTTCACGCGTGGCGCATTGGGCGGCAGGGGCAGGACGGGGCTGTCGGACATGGAAATTGGCGGAGTGGAGGATGGCATTCGGTTCAACCGTCCCATTGCCCGGTGCGGCCACGCTTGAGCTGCGCACGGCCACGCTTGGCATCGAGCCGGCGCTGCTTGGAGGCGCGGGTGGGGCGGGTGGCGACACGGGACTTGGGCACGGACAGGCCGGCGCGGACGAACTCGGCCAGCCGCT
>DMID01000136.1:0-241 GCA_003449195.1 Lysobacteraceae bacterium
CCGCTGGGAGGCAGCCGGCGGCTGTTGCAGGACGGCCTGCCGCCCTGGCAGGGACGGGCGCGCGTGGGCATGGTGGCCGGCGACCGGCCGCACGGTCTCGGGCAATTGTTTGCCGATCTGGGCGAAGGTTCGGACGGCACCGTCGCACTGGACGAAACCCGCCTGCCTGGGCTGGCCGACCATTGCGTCGTCCATGCCAGCCACACCGGATTGGTGTTTTCGGCCGCGGCGGCCGCGCAGG
>DMID01000136.1:306-1913 GCA_003449195.1 Lysobacteraceae bacterium
GGAAGGCGGGGCCGGCGCGATCGGGTAAAATGCGCGGCTCGTCATCCGTCATTACCCGGGAAGCAGTCTCATGGGCAGAGGTCCGTCGATCGAGGCGCGCAAGAACGCCTCCGATGCCAAGCGCGGCAAGATTTTCACCAAGCTCATCCGCGAGATCAACGTCGCGGCGCGCGGCCCCGGCGGGGGCGACCCGGCCAACAATCCGGCCCTGCGCGCGGCGATCGACAAGGGCCTGGCGATCAACATGCCCAAGGACACCATCGAGCGTGCGCTGAAGAAGGCCACCGGCGAGCTGGAAGGCGTCGAATACGAGAACGTGCGTTACGAAGGCTATGCGCCCGGCGGCGTGGCGGTGATCGTCGATTGCCTCACCGACAACCGCGTGCGCACCGTGGCCGACGTGCGCCATGCCTTCGGCAAGTGCGGCGGCAACATGGGCACCGAAGGTTCGGTGGCTTTCATGTTCAAGCACATCGGCGTGCTCAGCTATGCGCCAGGCAGCGACGAGGAGAAGGTCACCGAGGCGGCCATCGACGCCGGTGCCGACGACGTGGCGGTGTATCCGGAGGATGGCGCGATCGACGTGATCACCAGCCCGGAAGCCTACGAGTCGGTGAAGAAGGCAATGCAGGCGGCCGGCCTGGTGCCGGACCATGCCGAAGTCACCTACCGTGCCGAGAACGACATCGCCGTGGACGGCGAGGTCGCGCTGCAGGTGCGCAAGCTGCTGGACATGCTCGAGGATCTGGACGACGTCCAGAACGTGTACTCCAACGTCGACCAGTCCGCATTGGAGCGTGCCTGAGCCATCGCGGCCGCTGCGGCGGCCGCCTGCTCGCGCGCCTGACATGGCCATCCGCATTCTCGGCATCGACCCGGGCTCCGTGCGCACCGGCGTGGGCATCATCGACGTCGAGACCGACGGGCGCGCGCGGCACGTGTTCCACGCGCCGATCCTGCTGTCCAGGGCGGACAGCTTCGCTGGCCGGCTGAAACTGTTGCTGGCCGAGCTGTCGGTGCTGCTGGACGAATACCGGCCGCAGGAAGTGGCCATCGAGCAGGTGTTCGTCGGCAAGGGCGCCGATTCGGCGCTCAAGCTGGGACAGGCACGCGGGGCGGCGATCTGCGCGGTGGTGCTGCGCGACCTGCCGGTGCACGAATACGCGGCCAAGGAAATCAAGCTGGCGCTGGTCGGCAAGGGCGGTGCCGAGAAGGTACAGGTGCAGCACATGGTCGGGATCATGCTCAACCTGCACGGCAAGCTGCAGGCCGACGCGGCCGATGCGCTGGCCGTGGCCATCACCCACGCGCACGTGCGCGCCACCGCCAACCGGCTGGGCGTGGATGCGCGCCAGGCATGGAGTCGCAAGCGATGACATCGGCAGCACGCAACGTGCCCGCTTCTTTCCCGCCGCATTGCCGGAGCCTGTACGCATGATCGGACGCCTTCGCGGCCTGCTGGCCGTCAAGCAGCCACCGTGGCTGGTGATCGACGTCGGTGGCGTCGGCTACGAACTGGAGGCGCCGATGAGCACCTTCTACGACCTGCCCGAACTCGGCCGCGAGGTCGTGCTGTTCACCCATTACGCGCAGAAGGAAGACAGCGT
>DMID01000136.1:1984-5029 GCA_003449195.1 Lysobacteraceae bacterium
TCCGGCATCGGCGCCAAGATCGCGCTGGCCATCCTGTCCGGAGTCAGCGTGGACGCGTTCGCGCGGCTGGTGCAGGCCGGCGACGTGACCGCGCTGACCCGCATCCCCGGGATCGGCAAGAAGACCGCCGAGCGGATCGTGGTGGAGCTCAAGGACCGTGCGGCCGAATTCGCCGGCGGCGGTGCTTCGGCGGCATCGGCAATGCCGGCCGATCCGGTCTCCGAGGCCACCGTCGCCCTGCAGCAGCTCGGCTACAAGCCGGCCGAGGCGGCGAAGATGGCGCGCGACGCGGCAGCCGAGGGCGACGACGTGGCGCTGGTCATCCGCAAGGCCTTGCAGGCCGCGCTGCGCTGAGCGCGGCCGGTCCTCTCACTTTCTCTTCGCGATTCGGCGATATCCTGAGCCCGGCATGCATACCGATACCCACCCCGACTCCGGTTCCGCCACGCATCCCGGTCACGCGCCGCAAGGCTCCGGCTTTTCGCTGGTGGTGGCGGCCATCGGCGTGGTGTTCGGTGACATCGGCACCAGCCCGCTGTACACGCTGAAAGAGGCGTTTTCGCCGCACTACGGCCTGGTCAACGACCACGACACCGTGCTCGGCGTGCTGTCGCTGGCGTTCTGGGCGTTGATGATCGTGGTCACGCTGAAGTACGTGACCATCATCATGCGCGCCGACAACGACGGCGAAGGCGGCATCATGGCGCTGATGTCGTTGGCCCGGCGCACCCTGCGCAACGGTTCGCGCGCGGCCTACGTGGTGGGCATCCTCGGCATCTTCGGCGCTTCGCTGTTCTTCGGTGACGGCGTGATCACGCCGGCGATCTCGGTGATGGGCGCGGTGGAAGGCCTGGAGATCGCCGCGCCGAGCCTGCACCCGTTCATCGTGCCGATCACCATCGTCGTGCTGCTGGCGGTGTTTGCCGCGCAGCGTTTCGGCACCGCCAAGGTCGGCAAGGTGTTCGGCCCGGTGACCACGCTCTGGTTTTTGTCGCTGGCGGCGATCGGCCTGTGGAACATCTTCGACGCGCCGGAAGTGCTCAAGGCCTTCAATCCGTGGTGGGGCATGCGCTTTTTCATGGACCACGGCTGGCACGGCATCTTCATCCTCGGCGCGGTGGTGCTGGTGGTCACCGGCGGCGAGGCCTTGTATGCGGACATGGGCCACTTCGGCGCGCGTCCGATCCGGCTGGCGTGGTACTGGTTCGTGCTGCCGTGCCTGCTGCTCAATTACCTGGGGCAGGGCGCGCTGGTGCTCTCGCAACCGGATGCGGTGAAGAACCCTTTCTTCGAGGCGGTGCCGCCGTGGGCGCTGTACCCGATGATCGTGCTGGCCACGATGGCGGCGGTGATTGCCTCGCAGGCGGTGATCACCGGCGCGTTCTCGGTCTCGCGGCAGGCGATGCAGCTGGGCTACATCCCGCGCATGCAGATCAAGCACACCTCGCACGACACCATCGGCCAGATCTACATCCCCGGCATCAACTGGGGCTTGATGGTGATGGTGATCGGGCTGGTGCTGGCGTTCCGCAGCTCCACCAACCTGGCGGTGGCCTACGGCATTTCGGTGTCGGCCACGATGTTCATCGACACGCTGCTGCTGGCCATCGTCGCGCGCGCGCTGTGGCCCAAGTGGCGCGGCTGGGTGCTGCCGCTGTGCGGGGTGTTCCTGCTGGTGGATGCCAGCTTCGTCATCGCCAACGGCGCCAAGTTCTTCGACGGCGCATGGTTCCCGGTGGTGCTGGGCGTGCTCGTGTTCCTGCTGATGCGCACCTGGCGGCGCGGCCGCGAGCTGCTGCAGGAGGAAATCCGCAAGGACGGCATCAACCTCGATGCCTTCCTGCCCGGGCTGATGCTGGCTCCGCCGGTGCGCGTGCCCGGCACGGCGGTGTTCCTGACCGCCGATCCGACGGTGGTGCCGCACGCGCTGATGCACAACCTCAAGCACAACAAGGTGCTGCACGAGCGCAACGTGTTCCTGACCGTGGAGACGCTGCAGGTGCCCTATGTGCCGGCGGGCAAGCGGCTGAAGATCGACGCGATCGGCGACGAGTTCTACCGGGTCATCGTCAAGTTCGGCTTCATGGAGACGCCCGACGTGCCGCTGGCGCTGATGCGCTCCTGCGACCAGGGCGGCATCTATTTCGATCCGATGGACACCACGTATTTCGCCAGCCGCGAAACCATCGTGCCCAGCGCGCATCGCGGCATGCCGGTGTGGCGCGACAAGCTGTTCGCCTTCATGCACCGCAATGCGGCCTCGGCAACCGGCTTCTTCCGCATCCCGGGCAACCGGCTGGTCGAGCTGGGTGCGCAGGTCGAGATCTGACCGGCGCAGCCGGCCCCGCTGGGCGATAATCCCGACATGACCGAAAACCGCATCATCGGCTCCGACGCCACCCGCGAGGACGACGCCGTCGAGGCCAGCATCCGCCCGCGCCGGCTGGACGAATACCTCGGCCAGCAGCCGGTGCGCGAGCAGCTCGGCATCTACATCGATGCGGCCAAGGCGCGCGGCGAGGCACTGGACCACGTGCTGATCTTCGGCCCGCCCGGGCTGGGCAAGACCACCCTAAGCCACGTCATCGCCAACGAGCTGGGCGTGAGCCTGCGCCAGACCTCCGGCCCGGTGATCGAGAAGGCCGGCGACCTGGCCGCGCTGCTGACCAACCTGCAGCCGCACGACGTGCTGTTCGTCGACGAGATCCACCGTCTGTCGCCGGTGGTGGAAGAAGTGCTGTACCCGGCGATGGAGGATTTCCAGATCGACATCATGATCGGCGAGGGCCCTGCCGCGCGCTCGATCAAGCTCGACCTGCCGCCGTTCACCCTGATCGGCGCCACCACCCGCGCTGGCCTGTTGACCGCGCCGCTGCGCGACCGTTTCGGCATCGTGCAGCGGCTGGAGTTCTACACGCCCGGCGAGCTGGCGCGGATCGTGCGGCGTTCGGCCGACATCCTCGGCATCGACTGCACCGACGAGGGCGCGGCCGAAGTTGCGCGGCGCTCGCGCGGCACCCCGCGCATCGCCAACCGCCTGCTGCG
>DMID01000204.1 GCA_003449195.1 Lysobacteraceae bacterium
CTGATCTGGCCGCGGAGCTGGATGCCAAGCGCGCCATCGGCCAGGGCAGCCGGCTCGCCGCTTCGCTCTGAAATCCGCCCTGAAAACCGACACGAGACCGGACCCGCGCGTGCCGCCCCGCGACACGTGCGGGTCCGGAAGGGTGGATCGCCATGGGCGTGACCCACGCCCATGTCCGGCATGCGCAACGTGGGCGCCGTCATCGCCCGGCCCGGGGGCAAGGCGGATAACGAGACGCTGCTCCCGGCCTTGGGCAAGGCCAACCGATTGCTGCATCGCAGCATGACAATGCCTTTTTGCTCAATCACTTAGCCGAAAAGTCAAGCTTCAGCGTTCAGGCCGGATTCTGGAAGCCGCCCTTACCTTGCGCGCACTTTCCGGCCTGCCCCGTTTGCGCAGGCCACCGCCGGCCGCTCACTCCCACGCCATTGGCCGGCTCGATCTGGCGGACCGCCCGGATGCGGACCGCCTCCCCATGACGCCCAGGCCTGTCTCCGCCCCGTCTCCGACGGCACGCGCTGCATCGCCCGACGGAGCAAGGAGAAAGAAGATGAAGTTGGCCTGGATCCTCTGGCTGGCGCATGTGTTGCCCCAACCGGCCGCAGACTCGCTCTGCCTGTCCACCACCGTCTACCTGGAGGCACGCGACCAATCCGAGCGTGGCCAGCAGGCGGTGGCCGAAGTCGCCCTGCGCCGCCGCGACAGCGGCCTGTGGGGCAATTCCACCTGCAAGGTGGTGACTGCCCGCAAGCAGTTCGCCCCGAGTCTGGTGCCGCTCGGCACCCAGCTGCGCAACGACGATGCCTGGGCCGAAGCAATCTCCGTTGCCCTCGACGCCGAGCGCAACTGGGCCTTGCCGGCAGGCCAGCGCCGGGAAATCGTGCCCGGCGCCAGCCATTTCGCCGCCCACGGCATCGCCAGCCCGCGCTGGAACAGCTCGCCGCTGGTGGCCACCATCGGCGACCACACCTTCTACCGGGTGCAGAAACTGACGCCACGCGGCTGACACGGCGACGTCTCGAAGTCCTCGTCGCGGACGGGCGGCGGCTTATATAGTGCCGCTCCCGTTCCGCTTTCCGAGGCACACCGATGAAGCTGTACACCAAGCCAGGCGCCTGTTCGACCGCCGACCACATTGCCCTGCAATGGACCGGCCAGCCGTTCGAATTCCAGGTGCTAACCGCGCCCGAGATGAAGGCCCCGGCCTATCTGGCCATCAATCCGGCCGGCTCGGTGCCGGTGCTGGTGGACGGCGATTTCGTGCTGACCCAGAACGCGGCGATCATGGGTTACATCGCCGATGCCTTCCCGCAGGCACGGCTGGCCGGCGACGGCAGCGCGCGCCAGCGTGCCGAGGCGATGCGCTGGCTGGCCTACGTCAATTCGGACCTGCACCCGGCCTTCAAGCCGCTGTTCTCGCCGGGCGTGTTCATCGCCGACGAAAGCCAGCATGAAACGCTGCGCCAGACCGCGCGCGAACGCCTGCGCAAGCTCTACGCCGCCGCCGATGCGCAGCTGGCCACGCACGACTGGCTGGCCGGTTTCCGCAGCGTCGCCGACCCGTATTTCTACGTCAGCTTGCGCTGGGCCGCCGGCACCGGCGTGGACCTGTCCGGATACACGCACATCGCCGCGTTCAAGCAGCGCATGGAGGCCGACCCGGGCGTGCAGGCGGCACTGAAGGCCGAAGGCCTGCTTTGACGCCCGTCCGGCGGCGGGTCCGCGCCCGTCGCCGCAGCTCAGCGCGCGGCAATGCGCCGCCGGCGCGCCGCAAAAACGAAGGCCGTGCATCGCTGCACGGCCTTCTGCTCTTATGTGCCTCGCGCGCGGATCAGGCGCGCTTGTCCAGCGGCACGAAGGCCTGGTCTTCCGGGCCGGTGTAGTTGGCGCTGGGGCGGATGATCTTGCCGTCGATGCGCTGCTCGATGATGTGCGCGCTCCAGCCGGCGGTACGGGCAATCACGAACAGCGGGGTGAACATCGCGGTGGGCACGCCCATCATGTGGTAGCTGACCGCGCTGAACCAGTCCAGGTTGGGGAACATCTTCTTGATGTCCCACATCACCGACTCCAGACGCTCGGCGATGTCGTACATCTTGGTGTTCTTCTGCTCCTCGCTCAGCTCCTTGGCGATCTGCTTGATCACCTTGTTGCGCGGGTCGGACACGGTATAGACCGGGTGGCCGAAACCGATGATGACCTCCTTGCGTTCCACCCGCGCCTTGATGTCGGCCTCCGCTTCGTCCGGCGTGTCGTAGCGCTTCTGCACTTCGAAGGCCACCTCGTTGGCGCCGCCGTGCTTGGGACCGCGCAGCGCGCCGATGCCGCCGCAGATAGCGCTGTACATGTCGCTGCCGGTGCCGGCGATGACGCGACAGGTAAAGGTGGATGCGTTGAACTCGTGCTCGGCGTACAGGATCAGCGAGGTGTGCATCGCGTCCACCCACGACTGGCGCGGCTTCTGCCCGTGCAGCAGGTGCAGGAAGTGGCCACCGATGGAGTCGTCATCGGTTTCCACGTCGATGCGCTTGCCGTTGTGGCTCCAGTGGTACCAGTACAGCAGCATCGAGCCGAGGCTGGCCATCAGCTTGTCGGCGATGTCGCGCGCGCCCGGGTGGTTGTGGTCGTCCTTCTCCGGCTGCACGCAGCCCAGCACCGACACGCCGGTACGCATCACGTCCATCGGGTGCGCCGACGGCGGCAGTTGCTCCAGCGCGGTCTTCACCGAGGCCGGGATGCCGCGCAACGCCTTCAGCTTGGCCTTGTAGCCGGCCAGTTCGGCGGCATTGGGCAACTTGCCGTGTACCAGCAGGTGGGCGATTTCCTCGAACTGGCTGCCATTGGCCAGGTCCAGGATGTCGTAGCCGCGGTAATGCAGGTCGTTGCCGCTGCGGCCGACGGTGCACAGCGCGGTGTTGCCGGCGGCGGTGCCGGACAACGCGACGGATTTCTTCGGTTTGAATGCGGTGGTGGTCGTGGTGTCGCTCATGCGTCCCTCCCGGGATCAGGTGGCGGAATGGTGTGAAATGGGCTCAGGCGCCGGCCTTGGGCGGTTCGGACGCTTGGGTGGCTTGTTCGAGCAGCCGCTGCAGCATCTCGATCTGCCGGTTCTGCAACTCCACCAACATCGCCCAGTCCTGCTCGCGCAGCTGGTTGAGCTTTTCGTGGACCTGCAGGATTTCCAGTTCGGACTTGATGTTGACCTGGTAGTCGTTCTCGGCGCGCAGCCTGTCGACGGCAGCCTGACGGTTCTGGCTCATCATGATGATCGGCGCCTGGATCGCGGCGAGGCAGGACAGGCACAGGTTCAGCAGGATGTACGGGTACGGGTCGAAAGCCTTGGCCAGCAGCACGCTGTTGACCAGCATCCAGACGACCAGGAACACGCCGAACCCGCTGATGAAACCCCAGCTGCCGCCGACCTGCGCCACCTTGTCGGCCACGCGTTCGCCGAGCGTGCGACGGCTGGCGTATTCGCGATCGACGTTGCGCGACACACGGCGGCGATGGATGAAGCGCTCCACCACCGCCCGCTCCTCGGGAGGCAACCTGTCCAGTTCGGCATCCAGAAGCTGGCGCGCAGTGGCGCGCCGGTCGATGCGGCTGCCGCGCGGGTCGTGATGGGCGGAACGGGGCTGGGTCATGACGGAAACTCACGCAAGGGACTGCGCCGATCATGCGCCCTTGGCAGCGAACAGCGCGTCCAGCCGCTGCTCGAAGGCGTGGTAGCCGATGCGGTCGTACAGCTCCTCGCGGGTCTGCATGGTATCCACCACCGCCTGTTGCGAACCGTCGCGGCGGATCGCCTCGTAGACCGCCTCGGCGGCCTTGTTGGCGGCGCGGAAAGCCGACAGCGGGAACAGCTGGATCGCCACGCCCGCCGAGGCCAGCTCGTCGCGGGTGAACAGCGGGGTCTTGCCGAACTCGGTGATGTTGGCCAGCACCGGCACCTTCACCGCCTCGACGAACTTGCGGTACGTGGGCAGGTCGTAGGCGGCCTCGGCGAAGATCGCGTCGGCACCGGCTTCCACGCAGGCGATGGAACGTTCGATCGCCGCGTCCACGCCTTCCATCTGGATGGCATCGGTGCGCGCAATCACGAAGAAGTGCGGGTCGGTCCTGGCGTCGGCGGCGGCCTTCACCCGGTCGACCATCTCGCCCTTGGACACGATCTCCTTGCCCGGACGGTGGCCGCAGCGCTTGGCGCCCACCTGATCCTCGATGTGGCAGGCGGCCGCGCCGGCCTTGATCAGGCTCTTGATGGTGCGCTCGATGTTGAACGCGCTGGGCCCGAAGCCGGTGTCGATGTCCACCAGCAGCGGCAGGTCGCACACGTCGGTGATGCGGCGCACGTCGATCAACACGTCCTCCAGCGTGTTGATGCCCAGATCCGGCAGGCCCAGCGAACCGGCCGCGACGCCGCCGCCGGACAGGTAGATGGCCTTGTAGCCGGCACGCTTGGCCAGCAGGGCGTGATTGGCGTTGATCGCACCGATCACCTGCAACGGCGATTCGGCGGCGAGGGCGGCACGGAACTTCGCGCCCGCGGAAACGGGTGCGCCGGCGGTGGTGGATTCGGACATGTCGGGTTTCTCCTGCTGGTATGAGTCAGCCGCGGCACGCGCCATGCCCGTGCCCCGCCCTGCGTTGTGACGCGCAATCTGGCACCATCGCATCCATTGATCAATCTTGATCGCATCAATCAACCTTTCCGCATGGACCACGAGCTCATTTCCGCCCGCGAGGCCTGTGCCGCGCTCGGCATCAGCACCGCCACGCTGTATGCCTACGTCAGCCGCGGCCTGCTGGCCTCGCGCCCCGGGCTGGACCATCGCAGCCGGGTCTACCTGCGCCAGGACGTGGAACGGCTGGCCCAGCGCAAGCGCATCGGCCGCGGCGCGGCGCGCGGTG
>DMID01000221.1:0-147 GCA_003449195.1 Lysobacteraceae bacterium
CCGGTGACGATGCCCAGCTGCGAGCGCAACTCGCCCACGTGCCAGCGCGATTGCCCCATCACCTTCACCGGCGCACCGTCCAGCCGCGCCAGCGGGTACAGCTCGCGGGTGATCAGCTTGATGAAGGTGGACTTGCCGCAGCCGTTG
>DMID01000221.1:243-6940 GCA_003449195.1 Lysobacteraceae bacterium
GGTGGACTTGCCGCAGCCGTTGGCGCCGAGGATGGCGGTGTGCTGGCCGGCCTCGATGCGCAGGTTCAGCCCGTGCAGCACGCGCACCTGCCCGCGCACGACGGTGGCGTCGTCCAGTTCGATCAGGGCGGGCGGGGCGGCAGCGGCGGCAACGGGATCGGCAAGCGACGGGACGGACATGGAACGTGGCCGGATACGGAACGGGGCCGCTACGATACCGCCGGCGGCAGGTGAAAGTTCGCGCCGGCCGTTCCATCATGCCGGCCGTGCCCGGCCGATGCGGGCGTGATCCCGGGTATCCCGCCGTGACATCCGCCGTGTCCGTCTCCTCCGTCATCGCCCGCACGTGCGCGATGGCGCTGGCCTTGTCCGCGTTGGTCCACGCCGGCCCGGCCGTGGCGCAGGTGCGCGGCACGCCGGAGTATCTGGCCCGCATGGATCGCGACGGCGATGGCCGGGTGAGCCTGGACGAGTACGTGGACTGGATGAGTTATGCCTTCGACGGCATGGACCGCAACCGCGACGGGGTGCTGACGGCCGACGAACTGCCGGGCGGGCGCGGCAAGCCGGTCACCCGCGAGCAGCACCGGGCGCGGCTGGCCGAGCGCTTCCGCAAGCAGGACGCCAACCACGACGGCTGGCTCGACGCGAAGGAGCTGGCCGCACCGCCGCGCTGAAGGGCGCGTGCGGACGCGGTGGCTGCCTGTCCGTGGCGGGCATGGTCGGATGCGGGGATGGGCCGCATCACCTGCGGCGATGCGTGTTTTCGTCGAGACGTTCGGACAAGGCATCCCGCCTGTCGTCGATGGCATCGCGCCGCGATGCGCGATCCGTTCCTGTTTCGTTGCGGCGGAACACGGCCAGCACGAGCTCGGCCAGCATCGAAGCGGCGCCTAGCGCCATCAGCAGCGCGATGCCGATGAATGCCAATGCCGCGCCGACGATCAGGATGCCCATGCCGGCAGCATGACACGTACAGCCCGCGGCACGTGCGCAAACGACGACGCCGGCCCGAAGGCCGGCGTCGCATGCAGGGTGGAAGAGTGCGCCGCGCTTACTGGGTGATGTCCACGTCCTTGGTTTCGCGCAGGAAGAACAGGCCCAGCACCAGGGTCATCACCGCGATGCCGATCGGGTACCACAGGCCATAGTACATGTTGCCGGTGGCCGCGACCATGGCGAAGGAGATGGTCGGCAGGAAGCCGCCGAACCAGCCGTTGCCGATGTGATAGGGCAGCGACATCGAGGTGTAGCGGATGCGGGTGGGGAACAGCTCCACCAGCCATGCGGCGATCGGGCCGTAGACCATCGTCACGTAGATCGCCAGCACGAACAGCACCAGCACCACCATCGGATAGTTGATGCGCGAAGGATCGGCCTTGTCCGGGTAGCCGGCGCCGCTCAGGGCACCCTTCAGCTCCTTGCCGAAGGCCTCGGACTTGGCCTTGCCTTCGTCCTTGGACAACCCGGCGCCTTCGTACGAGGCGATCTGGGTGCCGCCGACGTTGACCCGGGCAATGCTGCCGGCCGGCGCATCCTTCACCGTGTACGGCACGCCGGCCTTGGCCAGTGCGGTGGCGATGATGTCGCAGGAATTGGTGAAGGCCTTCTTGCCGACCGGGTCGAACTGGAAGCTGCAGGTGGACTTGTCCGCTTCGATCACCACCGGTGCGCTGATGCTGGCTTCCTCGATGGCCGGGTTGGCGTAGTGGGTCAGCGCCTTGAACAGCGGCATGTAGGTCAGGGCGGCCAGCAGGCAGCCGCCGAGCACGATGGCCTTGCGGCCGACGCGGTCGGACAGCCAGCCGAAGAACAGGAACAGCGGCGTGGCCAGCAACAGCGCACCGGCCAGCAGCAGGGCGCCGGTGGTGGCGTCCACCTTCAGCGTCTGGGTCAGGAAGAACAGCGCATAGAACTGGCCGCCGTACCACACCACGGCCTGGCCGGCGGTGGCACCGAGCAGCACGATCAGCATCAACTTCAGGTTGCCGCCCTTCAGGCTTTCGCGCAGCGGCATCTTGGAGGTCTTGCCTTCGTCCTTCATCTGCTGGAAAAGCGGCGATTCGCGCAGCTGCAGGCGGATCCACAGCGACACGCCCAGCAGCACGATCGACACCAGGAACGGGATGCGCCAGCCCCAGGCCTCGAACTGCTCGGTGCCCATCGCCATGCGGCAGCCGAGGATGATCAGCAGCGACAGGAACAGGCCGATGGTGGCCGTGCACTGGATGAAGCTGGTGTAGAAGCCGCGCTTGTCCTTGGGCGCGTGCTCGGCCACGTAGGTGGCCGCACCGCCGTACTCGCCGCCCATCGCCAGGCCCTGCAGCAGGCGCAGGGTGATCAGGATCACCGGCGCGGCCACGCCGATGCTCGCGTAGCTGGGCAACACGCCGACCAGGAAGGTCGACAGGCCCATGATGAGGATGGTGATCAGGAAGGTGTACTTGCGGCCGATGCGGTCGCCGAGGCTGCCGAACACCGCCGCGCCGAACGGCCGCACGAAGAAGCCCGCCGCAAAGGCCAGCAGGGCAAAGATGAAGGCGGTGGTTTCGTTGACGCCGCTGAAGAACTGCTTGGCGATGATGGCCGCCAGCGAGCCGTACAGGAAGAAGTCGTACCACTCGAAGACGGTGCCGAGGCTGGACGCGAGAATGACGCGCTTGTGCCCCTGCGTGAGCGTGCCGGCCGAGCCGGGCGGGTTGACGGTGATCGTGGACATGGGAGCTTCCCCTCCGAAGCGTGATGCCGGCGATGTGCTGGCGTGGATCAGGTGGTCATGGGTGTGACGTGGGTTGTGGTGTGGGCAGTGCATTGGCGCGGACGTCCGTGTCCGCGTCGCTTCGTCCCTGCAATCTGGAGTGGCGGCGTGCTCAGAACGTGTACTGCGCGCTCACGCTGACCTGGTTGCCGCTGATCGTGTCGGTGGTGGCGCCCTTGTCGGCGGTGCGGTCCAGGCTGTCGTGCATCGCTTCCAGGCCGAACTTGTACGGGCCGTTGGCGTAGATCAGGTTCAACGCCGTCTGGCGGTTGCGCAGCAAGGTGCCGCCCCAGGCCAGCACGTCCTCCTTGTCCGGCTTGTCCATCGCGTAGATGGCATTGAGGCTCCAGTTCTTGGTGAAGCTGTAGCCCACCTGCGCATAGCCGCCGGTTTCGGAAATGTCGCCGAACTGCGACAGCGCGCCGAAGTTCTGCCCCAGGGCCTTGCCGGTGTAGGCATAGCCCTTCAGCGTCCACGGGCCGGGCTTGTAGGTGCCGCCCAGCGCGAAGGCATTGCTCTGCAGGCTGGACTTGATCGGCGTGGCGGTGGTGCCCTCCACGCCGCTGAGGTCGATGGAGGCGTAATGGGCCACCGCATAGGCCACCCAGTTCTTGCCGGTCAGGTTGAGGCGGGCTTCCAGCTGCGGGCGGAAGTCGGCATTGCCGCCGGTCATGTAGTTGGTGGTGCTGCCCGGGCCGGACCAGTTGCCGCTGAACGCGCCCACGTCCAGACGCCACTTGTTGCCGCTGCTGCCCTTGTTGAGGTCCTGCATCACCACCACGCCCGGATAGCGCCAGCCGATCATGCCGGTGCCGTAGCCGAGCGGGAAGGCGACGTGGGCCACCGAGTCGGTCACGCTGTCGATCGGGAACAGCAGGTTGAACTGCTGGCCGATGCGCACCTTGGTGCCGCTGTTGGCGTTGGCCAGATCCAGATACGCCGAACGCAGGCGCGGGATGGGCTGTTGGCCGCTGTAGGCGCCGGTGCCGTTGTTGCCGCCGAAGAAATCGAATTCGAGGTGACCGCCGCCGGTCCAGTTCTCGCCCATCTTGGCGCCGGTCATGTCGAACCAGAACCGCGTGTTGCGGATGTCCACGCCGCTCAGGCTGCCCCTGGAGCCGGGCGTCGGCCATTCGGCGTTCTGGCCGTTGCCGAAATTGAACGGCCGCGACTGCGAAAACGCGGTGGCGTTGACGAAACCGTGGAATGCCACCGACACGCCCGGCGCCGTGGTGAAGGCTGCCGGCTTTGCCGCCGCGGCGGCGGCCGTGGTCTTGACCTCGTCGAGCTGGGTCTTGGTGTCGGCCACCTGGGTCCGGGTCTGTTCGACCTGGGTCTGGGCCTGGCTGATCTGGCTCTGCTGCTGTTGCTGGGTGGACAGCAGCAACTGCACCTGGCGTTCGAGTTCGGCCACGCGCGATTCCAGCGCCTTTTCCTTGGCGGTTTCGGCAAAGGCCATGCCCGGTGCGAGCAAGGCCAGCAGCATGGCGGTGGCCAGCGGCTTGCGCAGCGTGGTGACGTGTCTGTTCATGGTTCCCCTCGGTTTTGCGGATGGACGCATGTGCCGTCGCGGCACGGTTGCGGCGAAGCCTGCTTGCCGCTTCGTCGATGCGCCTATTCGCCATTGGTCGAAGGAAATGCGGGTGCGCGAAAAACCGAATGAAAAAAGCGGTTTTTGCGAGGATTGCCTGTCGCGTTGCGGGAAGTCATGCGCGGTTTTAAGACCATCGTCTAAGCGGGTTGCTGCGATGCCGCACGGATGCATGCGGCAAACTCGGCACAACGGACACGGGCCGGCTTGCACACGCATCCATCGCCCGGCGACCGCTCACCATCCGCATGTCACGTGTCTGTAGGGAGGGCCTCATGACCGCCGATCTGTACCCCGTCAATTCCGATTTCGCCGCCGCCGCGCGGGTCACCCGCGAGGACTACCAGCGCCTGTATCAGGAATCGGTCGAGCACCCCGATGTCTTCTGGGGCAAGGTGGCCGAACGCCTGGACTGGTACGTCAAGCCGACGAAGATCAAGAACGTCAGCTACAAGCTCGACGACTTCCGCATCAAGTGGTTCGAGGACGGCGAGCTCAACGTTTCGGTCAACTGCCTGGACCGGCAGCTGGCCACGCGCGGCGACAAGACCGCGTTGCTGTTCGAGCCGGACAGCCCGGATGCGCCGGCCGTGCACGTCACCTACCGCGAGCTGCACGAACGCGTGTGCAAGCTCGGCAACGCCCTGCGCAGCCTCGGCGTGAAGAAGGGCGACCGCATCACCATCTACCTGCCGATGATCGTCGACGCCGCCGTGGCGATGCTGGCCTGCGCGCGCATCGGCGCGATCCACTCGGTGGTGTTCGGCGGCTTTGCGCCCAATTCGATCGCCGACCGCGTGATCGACTGCGGCAGCAAGCTGATCATCACCGCCGACGAAGGCCTGCGCGGCGGCAAGAAGGTGCCGCTCAAGGCCAACGTCGATGCCGCGCTGAAGATCCCCG
Organism: Lysobacteraceae bacterium; assembly: GCA_003449195.1. Taxonomy (GTDB): domain Bacteria; phylum Pseudomonadota; class Gammaproteobacteria; order Xanthomonadales; family Xanthomonadaceae; genus Xanthomonas_B. Next base: position 5,496 of record DMID01000221.1, read on the forward strand.
GCACCCAGAGCGTGGAGACCGTGCTGGTGGTGCGCCACACCGGCGGCGCGGTGGACATGCAGGCCCCGCGCGACCGCTGGTTCCACGACGTGGTCGATGCGCAGCCGGCCCTGTGCGAGCCCGAGCGCATGAATGCCGAGGACCCGCTGTTCATCCTCTACACCAGCGGCAGCACCGGCAAGCCCAAGGGCGTGCTGCACACCACCGCCGGTTACCTGCTGTATGCCAGCTACACCCACGAACTGGTGTTCGACCTGCGCGAGGACGACATCTACTGGTGCACCGCCGACGTGGGCTGGGTCACCGGCCACAGCTACATCGTCTACGGACCGCTGGCCAACGGCGCCACCGCGCTGATGTTCGAGGGCGTGCCCAACTACCCCAGCGTGTCGCGCTTCTGGGAAGTGATCGACAAGCACCAGGTGACGATCTTCTACACCGCGCCCACCGCGATCCGCGCGCTGATGCGCGAGGGCGAGGCGCCGGTGAAGAAGACCTCGCGCAAGAGCCTGCGTTTGCTCGGCAGCGTCGGCGAGCCGATCAACCCGGAGGCCTGGCGCTGGTACTACGAGGTGGTGGGCGATGCGCGCTGCCCGATCGTGGACACTTGGTGGCAGACCGAGACCGGCGGCATCCTGATCTCGCCGCTGCCCGGCGCCACCGACCTCAAGCCCGGCTCGGCCACGTTGCCGTTCTTCGGCGTGCAGCCGGCGCTGGTGAATGCCGACGGCGAGAAGCTGCAAGGCGCCACCGAGGGCAACCTGGTGATCCTCGACTCCTGGCCCGGGCAGATGCGCACGGTCTACGGCGACCACCAGCGCTTCATCGACACCTATTTCCGCACCTATCCGGGCACCTACTTCACCGGCGACGGCTGCCGCCGCGACGAGGATGGCTACTACTGGATCACCGGCCGCGTGGACGACGTGATCAACGTCTCCGGCCACCGCATCGGCACCGCCGAGGTGGAGAGCGCGCTGGTCAGCCACCCGAAGGTGGCCGAGGCCGCGGTGGTCGGCTTCCCGCACGACGTCAAGGGCCAGGGCATCTACGCCTACGTCACCCTGGTGGCCGGCGAGGCGCAGAGCGACGAACTGCTCAAGGAGCTGGTGGCCTGGGTGCGCAAGGAGATCGGCCCGATCGCCACGCCCGACCACCTGCAGTGGGCGCCGGGCCTGCCGAAGACGCGCTCGGGCAAGATCATGCGCCGCATCCTGCGCAAGATCGCCGAGAACGCGCCGGACCAGCTCGGCGACACCTCCACCCTGGCCGACCCGACCGTGGTGGATTCGCTGGTCAGCGAACGCAAGGTGAAATGACCATCGCGTCGCCCGGCGACATACGATGACGGGGCTGCTGCCCGGGCGGGAGAGGGCCGGGCAGTTCCCACAAGCAAGGACGACGAAGGTTCCCCCATGCCCACCCTGTTGATTGCCGACGACCAT
>DMID01000037.1:0-11524 GCA_003449195.1 Lysobacteraceae bacterium
ACGCATACGCGGCTGCCGCAGGCATCGACGCAAGCATGTCCGCGCCGCCACGGGCATTGCCACGTGCACCGTGGCCGGTCATGCCGCTGAACGGGTTGAAGGCCCGGCCATTGCCGCCATACGCCAGGCCGGTGCTGGCCGTCGGCAAGCCATTGTCGATGCGCCCGGCCGCACGGCCTTGCGCGGCGAGCGCGGCCTGGAAATACGATTCGGCCTTGCGCTTCTTGCCGGCCGTCCGATAGACGCGTCCTGCGCCGGCAAGCACCTCGGGCGATTGCGGCGCCAAGGCCAAGGCACGTTGCAGGTAGGCCTCGGCGGTATCCATGTCGCGCATGCCGGCGGCCGCGTTGGCGGCGGCGACCAGCGTGTCCGGGTCATTGGGGGCCAGCTGCAAGGACTGGCCGTACAGCGCGAAAGCTTGCCGCGGGTCGCCGGCCGCTTCGTACAGACGGGCCAGTGCGCCGATCACGGCGGTATCGTCCGGGCGCTCCGCGAGCACCGGCGCCAGCGCCTCGTAGGCACCTTCCAGGTTGCCCAGCTCGCGCATGGCATCCACCTGGCGCAGCACGTAGCCGTTGCGCAGACCCTGATAGCGTTGCGACTGTGCCGGCGTCATGGCTTGGCCCTGCATCTGGCGCAACACGGCCGACAGGTCGGCATCCTGATGGGCGCGCATCAGCACCGACGCATACTCCAGCCGGCCGTCGATGCCGGGCGAAGCCGCAAGGATTTTCTGCGCCAGCATCAACGCACGCTGACGGCTGCCGATGTCGGCATAGGCACCGGCCAGTTCGGAAGCCACGTCGGGCTGGGTGCTCAGGTCGCCGAGCGCGGACTCGGTGCGTGCCAGCAGCAATTGCGCCTCGCCGGCCCGGCCCTGCTGCATCAGCAAGCGTGCCTGTGCCGCCTGCTGGTTGACCAGCCCGGCCGCATACAGTGATTTCATCTCGCTGTCGCGCTTGACTTCGGGAATGCGCGACAGGCTGGCGACCACGCCGTTCCAGTCATCGCCTTCGCGGGCCAGCAGCGCATTCACGTACAAGGCCTCGGGCTTGTCGCCGGCCACGGCCAGCAGGCCGTCCATCACGCTGCGGGCCTGATCGGGACGACCGATGCGCTGATACAGGCGGGCCAGATCGAGCCTGACCCACGGGTCGGCCGGGGCATCGATCATCGCCTTCTCCAAGGCGGTCTGCGCGGCCACGGTATCGCCGGTGGCCAAGGCTTGTCTGGCCTGCGCACGCTGCACGCCGGCCTGCAAGGCGGCAAGGCCGCCGGCCTTTTCCTGCTGCGCAGGCGTGAGCCTGGCGAACAGCGCGGAAGCCTCGTCGGCACGCCCCTGGCGGGCATAAAGCGCCACCAGCCCCTGCAAGGCACCGGCATTGTCCGGCACCAGCGACAAGGCCTTGCGGAAATCCGCCTCGGCGGCGGCCGTGTCGGTCTCGGCGTTTGCGTTGCCGCGCACCACGTAGCCATCGGCTTCACGCGGGCGCAGGGCGATCGCCTGGGCGGCCAGCGCCGAGGCGGACGCCGCGTTGCCGGCATCGGCCGCGCTTCCGGCCTGCCGCAGCAGCACCCAGTAATTGGCCGTATCCAGCGCCGGGCGCCATTTCGCATTGCCGGCCGCCGCCTTGCGCAGCAGTTCCTGCGCTTCGGCAAAACGCTGCTGCTTCAGACGGATGGAGCCCAGCCCGCCCAAGGCTTCGGCATCGCGCGGATTGCCGCGCAATACCTCGGAAAAGCGGGCTTCGGCCGTGGACAGATTGCCCGCGCCCAGCGCCTTGAACCCGGCGCCGGTCTGCTCCTGCACGCGTTGCTGCGGCGAGACGACGCTGGCCTTGGACAGGTTGGCCAGTTTCTCGGCTACCTGGCTGTCGTTGGGATTGTCCGCAAGCCACGCCTGGTACAGCGGCGCGTCGGCCTTGCCGCCGTTGAGCCACAACAGCGCTTGACGCAGGCTGGAACGAGCCATGCCGCCGACATCGCTGCGCGTGGCGAGCTTGCGCAACTGGGCAATGCCTTCGCGGCGGCTGGGCTCGCGATAGGTCAGCACCTGCGCATAGGCCAATGCGACCGGAGCGTCGTTCGGCCGCGCGGCATGCAGCTTGCCCAGACCGTCGCGCGCTTTCGCCCAGCCATCCTGCGTGCCTGCCAGCGACTGGTAATACTCCAGCGCCACGCTGCCCGATGGCGGCTTGCCGGCGGACATGGCGTCGTACTGTTTCACCGCATCGGCATAACGGCCCGAGGCCGCCGCCGCGCGCGCCTTCTGCAGATCGACATCGCCGGCGTCGCCGCCGCGGCCGATGGCCACGCGCAGGCGTTGCGCCTGTGCCGAACCGGGATGCCTGGCCTGCAACACGCCCAGGCGCCTTTCGGCATCGGACTTGCGCCCTTGCACGAGGTCGATCAGACCCAGGCCCAGCAGCGCATCCGGCTGGGCCGGATCGACGGCCAGCAGCTTCTTCCAGGTATCGGCTGCAAGATCGTCGCGCCCCTGGTCGTGCCAGTAATTGCCCTGGTTGACCAGTTGCTGGGTGGCAGAAGCGTTCTGCGCCTGCGCGGGGACCGCGATCAGGCACAGGTCGATCATGCCGGCAAGGTAAAGCGGAGTCAGTTTCGTGCGGAGCATTGCGTTCTCCAGGCAGGCAGCAGGCGCCCGTCAGAAGCGAATCGGTAACGGCGTTCGAACCAGCCCTGCCCGAACAGGATCAGGGCCATGTCGTAGTAGGAAAGCTGTGCATAGGCGGGCTGTCCACCGGCGGGAACGAGCCTGGCCTGCGCATCGGCCAGACCCGTCTGCCGCAGCGCCGACAGGTACGGCAGCAACGCGGCGGAAAACCCGGCCGGGGCCTTGCCGCTTGCCGCGCCAAGCCGCGTGTTGACCTTTTCGGCCATGCCGGCTTGCGTACGCAGCAGTCCGACAGGCCCTTGCAGCGCGGCCAGCACGTCCTTGCGCAGCGGATCGGCAGGGTCGAGCATGCCGGCCCACAGGTAGGTGCGGATCGCGTCGTAGCTGCCGGTGGCGCCCTTCTCGCCGTCGACGACGAAGGCCTTGCCGTTCCAGGCGATCCAGTCCGGCGAAAACCCGTTCGGCGCGCTGTCGCGGATCAGCGCCGCGCTGCGCTGGGCCAGGCCCGCCCACGGACCCTTCGGATCGACCCAGGAAAACCGCCGGAACAGCTGCAGCGGCAGATAGCTGGGATTGAGCAGCGCGCCGTCCGGCCGGATGAACCCGTGCATGCCCGGCAGCACCATCTGGCCGAACCCGGCCAGATCGACCAGTTCGTTCCTGCGGATCAGCTGCAGCAGGTTCAGGCCGGCACGTGCCAGCCCCGCGCGCCGCCACAGCCGCGCGCCCTCCAGCAACGCATACGCCATCCACAGATCGGCATCGGAAGCGCTGTTGCCGTCGATCACGCCCCACTGGCCGCTCTTGGACTTGCCCCACAACCAGGCCGGGAGGTTCAGATCCGGGCGGTTGCCGCAGAGATTGTGCCGGGTCCACCCCAGTGCACGGTCGAACATCAGCGGGTCGTTGGCGACCAGCGCGAAGAACATCGCGTAGGCCTGTCCTTCCGAGGTGGAGCGGCGGTCTTCCTGCGACAGATCGACGATGCGGCCGTCCTCCTGCGCGAAACGCGACAGGAAGGACTGCCAGGCTGGCCACGCGCCGCTGCCGCAGGGCACTGCGGCGGAAGCCATTGCCGGGATCAGACTGCTGCCCGCCATACCGGCCAGCAGCCCGAGCAGCAATCGGCGGCGCCCGACGGATTCTGCATCGTTCATCGACGATGTCCCTTGGCAAGCCGCGCCGCGGCACGGCGGTTGAGGTACCAGCGCACCGGCACGGCCAGCGCGATGCAGACCAGCAGCAGGCCCAGCGCCATCAGGATCGGGTGTCCGGAGAAATACCACTGCAGCCATATCCAGAACGGCAGATGGCCGACATGATAGGTCTGGTTGCCGTCGAGGCTGAGCAGCTTCCTGTCCTGCAGCAGCACCACGCTGCCCTGGAAATCCTTCAGCGTGGAGGGTTTGAACCAGGCCTCGAAGAAATCCCCCACGCGCTCCGGATTGCCGGTCATCAGCGCGACCACGCTGCGGTTGCCGTCCAGCGGCGACTGGAAGCCCATCAGCGCCACGTCGTCGTTGCGCACCGTCAGGTTGACGTCGGCCACGGTCGGCAGATCGGTCCGGCGCAAGTCGCGGGTCAGGAACGGGGAGAAGTGATCGACCAGCCAGTCGGTCAGCTTCAGCCTGCCGCCGGGATTGGCAAACAGCGGCAGCTTGTCCTGCCAGCGCGAGAACAGTGGCTGGTTGGTCTGCGAACCGAGCACGAACAGGTCGTCGCCGGCATGCTTGTCCACGTCGTCGGCGGAGATCACCGTGACGTTGGTCGCCGGGTAGCCGGTGGAAGAGGCCACCCGGCCAAGCACGGTCAGCAGGTTGGTCACATCGTCGGTGCCCGGGGCGTTGGGCATCACCATCGCCGTTTCCGACAGGTCGGCCATGCGCGTGAACGGGTAGCCGGCATTGGCGAAGGCAGCCAAGTTCGGCATCGCCATGAAATGGTGGAAACCGCTGATGTCGATCGTCGAATCCGCATCGACCGAGGCGGACACGTCCGGGAAGGTGTTCTTGCACTCCTCCGCCTTCGGCCGGTCGAAGAAGTAGTGGAAGCGCAGCTGGCTGTTGGCCGAGAAGGCACCGAGCGGCAGCAGCAGCGGCTGCCGGATCGGCATCTTGCCGGCCGGCCGCAGGCGGTCGAGCAGGCGCAACGGCACCGTCTGCGCATACGTCCGCCCGTTCAGCGGCAAGGTGGTCACGAAGGCATCGTTGATGGTGACGTTGAGCGCGGACTGGTTCTGTTCGCGCGGCACCGTGTAGCGATACTTCAGGTCCACCGGGATGCCGGCCTGCCGCCACACGAACAGATCCGGCGGCAGCTGTAGGCCCACCCGGATCAGGTCTGGGCTGTAGCCGCTGACGTTGAGTTTGGCGGTGTCGCGCACGAGTTCGCCGAACTGGACCGGCCGATCGCTCGACACCCAGCGCGGCGCGTCGTACGGCTTGCGTGCGGCACCCGGCTTGAAATCGCGGATCACCGCGACGGCCCCGGTCAGCGGCGTGCCGAGCGCGAGCGCGCTGGCCGCGGTCTGCACTTCCGCCGCATCGCGGCCCAGCACCAGCAGCAACTTGCGCCGCGGATCGGCCGGATTGGTCACCATCGCCACGGTAGGCCCGTTCACCGCCGGCGTCTCGATGCCGGCAGGCAGGCTGCGCGACGTCGCCAGCACCACGGCATTGCCGTCGGGAATGGTGTCGAAGGACACCGGGAAATTCGCTCCGCGATAGCCGGCCATCGCACCGAACCACGAGGACAGCGTGCCGGCCGCATGCAGCAGCCCGTTGTCCGGACGGCCGGCGAACACGAACGGCAGGCGCAAGCGGCCGGTGTCGCGGTTGTCGAAGAACGGGGCCGGCAGCAGGGTCAGGTCGTTGGCCAGCGTCAGCGGCTGCAACTGCACTTCCAGGCTGCTGCCGCGGTCGATGCTGGCCCACAGGCTGGTGTGCTCGGGGTCTTCGCAGTCGCGGGTGTAGTGGCCGATCAGCTGCAGGTTGATGCGGTTGTAGTCGGTGGCCAGGCGCGGGTCGATGTCGATGTCCGACTGCACCAGTTTGCCGGCGCTCGCGGTGGGCACCGGCAACGTGGCCACGGTGACGTCGTTGACGGTGACCTTGATGTGCGACAGGTCCGGCAGCAGCGCCGGCGAATACGAGTAGCGCAGGTGCAGGGTGATCTTCTGCACCATCTCGTCGGTGCGCACGCTGAAGGGGATGCCGACCGTGCCCTGGATGCCGCGCAGGGTGATGGCATAGTCGATGCCCAGCTGTTCCAGCGTGGTCACCTTGTCGCGCATGCCCGGATCGGCCACCTGCGGCAAGGGCGCCGTCAAGGCCGGCGCTGCGGTCTGCGGTGTGGTCTGGGCCTGCCCCAGTCCGATGGCACACGTCAGCCCCGCAAGCAGACCGAGCAGACGCACGCCGCGCAACCGCCCCGTGCCCCGTGAAATACGCTGATTCATCAGGCCTGCTCCTCTCCTGCCGTGGTGCCGCGACGGAACCCCTGCCGCGCGCTGTCGATGATGTACTGCCCGAGACGCTGGAAGCCGCGCGCACTGGCGTGCAGCACTTCGCCCAGCGACTTGAGGAAGGTTTCCCGGCCGTGCCGGCCCCACTGGTTGATCCAGATGTCGGCACGCGCGAAGGTCGTGGCCACCAGCCAGCGCTCCTGCTCGATGTTCATCGGCAGGAACTCGATGCTGAAACCTTCCGCATCGCGGTCGTGCCGCACCACGGCCGGGACGGACTGCTCGCGGCCGCGGTGGCTCAGCACCAGCCCGATCCTGCTCCCCGGTTCGAGGGGCTCGGGCTGATCCAGACGCAAGGCCATGCCGCCAGTGGAAAAATCGACCGTCGTGCAGGGCAGCTCGCGGCCATCCTGCAACTGGATGCGGGTGCGGATAGACAACGGCACGCGGTGGGAACGCCGCACCTGCCTGGTTTCGCTGGCCGTGGCCACGACCGCTCCGAGCATGATCAGGTTGTAGGCCGTCCAGGCGAGATTGAACCAGATCGTCTGCGCCTCGCCGGTCGAACCGGTCGTCCACAGGCGCAGGATGCCGGCCGCCACGCCGGCCAGATTCAACACCAGCAGGAACAGATATGGCCGGGCGATCTGCGCATCGAAATAGGCCTTGCGGACCAGCCCCCCCTTGGCGGTGACGTTGAACGACCCCAGTTTCGGGTTGATCAGCGCCATCAGCGTCGGACGCAGAATGTACCAGGCCAGCGTGGTCTCGTAGATCTCGTTCCACAACAAGCTGCGATGCCGTCCCTGCACGCGCAGATTGACCAGGCTTGCCTGGAACAAGTGCGGCAGCGCATAGGCCAGGATCATCAGCGCGGAAGCGTGGATCACGTGCGCGCCGAAGAACAGGTAGGCCAGCGGTGCGGTCAGGTAGACGATGCGCGGCAAGCCGTAGAAGAAATGCATCATCGCGTTGCCGTAGCAGATCCGCTGCGCCATCGAGAGCCCCTTGCCGAACAGGGGGTTGTCGATGCGCGCGATCTGGGCCATGCCGCGCGCCCAGCGGATGCGCTGGCCGACGTGCGCGGACAGGCTTTCGGTCGCCAGTCCCGCCGCCTGCGGGACCGCGATGTAGGCGCTGTTGTAGCCGCGCCGATGCAGGCGCAGCGCGGTATGCGCATCCTCGGTGACCGTGTCGGTGGCCACGCCGCCGACTTCCAGCAACGCCGCGCGCTGGATCACCGCGCAGGAGCCGCAGAAGAACGTGGCATTCCACTCGTCGTTGCCGTCCTGCAGCAGGCCGTAGAACAGCTCGCCCTCGTTGGGCACCTTGCCGAAGGTGCCCAGGTTGCGTTCGAACGGGTCCGGCGAGAAGAAATAATGCGGCATCTGCACCACGGCCATCTTCCGGTCGCGCACGCACCAGCCCATGGCCACCTGCAGGAACGAACGCGTGGGCACGTGATCGCAATCGAAGATGGCGACGAAATCGCCCGAGGTCTTCTTCAACGCCGCGTTGATGTTGCCGGCCTTGGCATGGGCGTTGTTGGTGCGGGTCACGTAATGGACGCCGGCCTCTTCGCAGAACGCCCGGAACTCCTCGCGCCGGCCATCGTCCAGCAGATAGACGTTGAGCTTGTCCTCCGGCCAGTCCAGCACCGAGGCCGCCAGCACCGTCGCGCGCACCACCGACAGCGGCTCGTTGTAGGTCGGGATGAACACGTCGACCGACGGCCATGCCTCCTGATCGTCGGGCAGCGGCACCGGCTTGCGCTCCAGCGGCCTGAGTACCTGGAAAAAACCCAGCACCAGGATCAGGAACGCATACAACTCGGCCATGATCAGGCCGAAGCCCAGCGTCAGGTCGACGAAACTGCCCATGCCCAGGGTCTGCGTGCAGCGCCACCAGATGTAGCGGCTGGACACGGCCAGCGACAGGCCGATCATCACCAGCGTGACCAGCCGCCCGCCGCGTTTGCGCACCAGCAGACCGACCACGAACACCGCCAGCGAGAACGTGAGCTGCTGCACGACATCCATCGGCACCGACACCACGGCCACCAATGTCGCCACGCCGACCGCAGCCAATGCCCAGCCCAGCAGCCGCGATGGCCCGTAGTGCCGATGTCCCGATGTTTCCCGCATCACTTCCCCTCCTTGCGCACCGGGATTCCCGTACGAGACCCGTCCTGCCCGGCAAGCGGGCATTCGGACATCGCGCGGGACATCCCCCCGTGCCTGTATGAGCTAGTTGGACGCCCTGAGCTTGCGCAACGGGCTGGCCGATTTGTCGATGTCGGCGGCGTCGCCTGCGGCAAGGATCTTTTCGAACAGCGCGCGCAGCGGACGCCCCTTCATTCCCGGGGAGACCGCAGCCACAGCCCGGGCCGGCACCGCCTGTTGCACGGCTGGCCGCACGGACTGGGTTGCCGGCGGCGCGGAATCGACGGGCGCAACCGCGGCTGCCTCGTCGCTTTCCAGCGTCGTGGATGAAGCGGCCACCGTGCGCAACCGGTCGCGCGAAAAATCACGGTAACCATCGTCGGCCGACGCAAGCCCCAGCCGCGAGAACAGGCCGGAAACGTCGTCGTCCCGGCCGTCGTCGGGCCTGTCTGTCTTTTTCGATTTGGACATCGTCTTCTCGGATTCGCATCGAAACGGGGGAGAGGTACTGCCCTGCCATCCGGATGACAGGGAAAGGCCATCCGTCATGCCAGACGCCGAAGCTCCAGTTGCCGCACATCCGGGCGCTCCTGCCCCTTTGCCGCGCGAACCTCCAGCCCGGGCAACAGCCCCACCTGCTGGAACCATGCATGGTAGACGCCTTCCAGAAAGCCCGTGCTCCATTCCGGGCATTCGGGAGCCGCCACGACCAAGGGAGACGCGTAATGGTCCAGGCGGAGCCGGTCACTCATCTCCTCGCAAACCACGAACCCCCAGCCCAGCGACTGCCAGATGGCGTTGAACGCCTCCTGCAGCGCCTCCAGCGTCTCCACGGCCGGGAGCGGATTGGCCTCGGCGAAGCGCCGCCCCACACGGGCCAGCAGCAGACGCTGGTCGTGCGGGGTCAGTGCATCGGCGATTTCCTCGGCGAATGCCTGCAGGAAACGGCGCCACTGCTGCGAACAACTGCTGTCGCGGTAGTAATCCAGCAACTTCGACTGTTCCATGAAAACTCCGATGTGCCGCGCAACCGCCGCTGTAACCGATTCATCGCCAAGCGCGCAGGATGCCGCAGTGCGGCATGCCGCGCAAATTTCCGTGACGGATGTCACGCCGGCTCCGTCCGGACGTGCGCCCGCTTGTCCGACTCATTCTCGTCAGGAATCATGACAAACAATCGTAAGAGACCCCGGAGAACTTCGACTTCCGCCACGACCCGGGCCTTTCCCCGCAGTTCATGGCTCGGCACGGATCCGGGCGGAGCGGTCAGCGGAATTCGGCGTAGGGCTCCAGCGGGGTCACCGGCAACGGCAGGTTGCCCTGCCACGGCTTGAATGCATAGCGCAGATAGACCTGGAAGGCGTTGGGCGAATAGTCCTGACTGTGCTGCAGCGTGGTCGCCGCCCCCAGGACGAAGTGATCGGAAAGCCGCCGCTCCACCGCCAGATACAGCTTGTAGCCGGTACCGGTGCTGCGGCTGTCCGCGCTGCCGGAATCGAGCAGTTCGAGATCGCCGTACTCGTCGCGCAAGCGTGCCAGCGCCTCGCGGATGGCCGGTGCATACGGATAGCGCGCGATGGCATCGCTGCGGCTGGTCGAGACGCTGACCGATGCATCCAACCGGACCGACCAATCCGCATCGCGCCATGCAAAGGACACCGGCATCCCCAGCGAGGCATACGCCAGCGCCACGCCCGTGGACAGGTGCTGATGGTGGTTGCGGGTTCATCCGGGCAACCTGAACGTCCGTCCGCCCGCATCGGTTGCCGCCATCAACGCGGACCAATCCGGGAATACCCGCCATTGCGGTGAAAGCGTCGGGGCGCCCTCGAGGACTTCGTCCTGGACCAGATCGAGGAACATGTCGCCGACGGCTTCGGTGAACGGGGCCCGCATCGAAGCGGCTTCCACCTGCCACCCGGCTGCCGTTTCGGTCATCACGAATTCGCGGGCCGCCTGCACCCCGAACTCGGTCGCCCAATAATGGATGTGGTGGCGCAAGGCCCCCTGATCCGGGTGAATCTGGGCAAAACCGGACAACAGGTCGCAGAACGGCAGCAACCGCGGCGCAAGCGTGACCGATTCGCCATGGGTGATCCACAACGACCGTCCGCCCCGCTCGTGCGCGCCTGCGCGCAGGCGCCCCAGCACGCGGGCAAGCGCCGCATCGGCAAACGTGGCCGTTGCCGCTTCCGGTGCCAGCAGGACCACCAATTCAGGCCCGTCGCCGCGCCAGGCCCGGGCAAGCTCGTCGTCGAAGACGGGCAGGAAGCGGGCCATGTCATCCGCCGGAAGCAGGAAAGTCCGCAGCAGGCCCGGCCCCGCCGTGGCATCAAGCGGTTCGAGCAGCGTGCCGACGTCCAGCCCGGCGCATATCAGGGCGCACGAGGAATCGGGCGCCATGGCAGCCAGCACCTGACGGCACAAGGCCTGCGCATCCGACAAGCGATGACACGCGACCCGGTAAATCCCTCTTTCGCGCAATCGCTGGAACTCCGGCGGGAGACCCTTGATTGCCAGACCCATCGATTGCAAACCGGCAGCCTCGCTTCATGCGAAACAGCGCGCGCATCGCCGAGGCATGCACACGCACATTCCCTTGCGTGCGATCCGTGATCGCACCCCTGTTCCTCAATACCAAGTCACGATTTTGACACATGATTCCGTGATATGAATCACGCTTTCTCACACTTTGGTCTTACGCGCCGCCCGCTGTCCGGCCCAGTCTCCGTCAGGCTGGATGCCATCTGCCCGTGCGCGGACACCCACCCGGCGGTTGCAGATCAGGCCAAAACCGGGTCAGCCGGCAGGCCGAACACCTGCCGCAGATAGGCCAGATATCCCAGGTCGTCGATCATCGTCTTGCCGGGCGAATCGCTGATCTTGGCCACCGGCTGGCCGTTGCAGCGGGTCATCTTGATCACTGCCTGCAACGCGGTCGGGCCGAGGTCATTGGTCAGGTTGGTGCCGACCCCGAAGGCAATCCGGCAGCGCCCGCGGAAATGCGCATACAGCGCCATCACCCGTTCGACGTCGAGCTGGTCGCTGAACACCAGCGTCTTGGTGCGCGGGTCGATGCGGTGCCGGCGCAGGTGTTCAAGCATGCGCTCGCCCCACTCGAACGGGTCGCCCGAATCGTGGCGCATGCCGTCGAACAGCTTGCAGAAATACAGGTCGAAATCGCGCAGGAAAGCATCCAGGCCGAGCACGTCGGACAAGGCGATGCCGAGGTCGCCGCGGTATTCGCGCGCCCACGCCTCCAATGCC
>DMID01000037.1:11570-13431 GCA_003449195.1 Lysobacteraceae bacterium
GGGGGGGGGCGGGCCGAGCGCCTGGAAGGCCTGCAACCACTCGTGGGCCATCGTGCCCAGCGGGGTCAGCCCCTGCCGACGCGCGATGTCCACGTTGCTGGTGCCGACGAACTGCGGCCCCAGCTCGCGCCGCAGCACGTCGGCCACCTGCTCGTGCCATGCGCGCGAGTACCGCCGGCGCGTGCCGTAGTCGGCGATGGTGCAATCGGAGAAGCCGTCCGTGTCGCGCAGCAGCGCGATCTTGGCGCGCAGGCGGCGCAGGCCTTCGGCTTCGTCGGCCGGCGGCTGGTGGCGGTACCAGACCTCGTTGACGATGGCCAGCAACGGCACTTCGAACAGGATCGTGTACAGCCACGGCCCGTTGATCTCCAGCTCGATCTCGCCCGGCACGCGCTCGGAACGGCGCAGGCTCAGGTATTTGCGATCGAGGTGGAACAAGCCGAGGAAGTCCACGAAATCCGGCTTGATGAAGCGCAGCCCGTGCAGGTAATCCAGCTCGGCCGGCGTGAAGCGCAATGCACACAAGGCATCGATCTCGGCGGAGATTTCATCGATGTGCTCGGCCAGCGCGATGCCCGGCGTGCGGCACTTGAAGCGGTACTGCACTTGCGCGGCCGGATGCTGGTGCAGCACCGCCTGCATCATCGAGAACTTGTACAGGTCGGTGTCGAGCAGGGAAGTGATGGACATGCCGCGGGCCACTGTCGGAGATGGGCCGATTTTATCGCCCGCCCTGCCCGACCACATCCGGCGGGCGGGGCGAGGTCAGCGCCGGCGCCACGCACCCGCCACGGCCAGCGGGAAATGCGCCCAGATCATCAGCCATACCGCGCAGCGCGTCGCCGCGCCGTGGCGCGCGGCCTCGAACGTGCGGAAATAACGCCACAGCCCGCGATGCTTGTGGAACTCCACGAATACCGGCCGCGAGCGGCTGGACACGCCACGCACGTGACGCACGACCAGCGCATTGACGATGGCCACTTCGGCGCCGGACTGGCGCGCGCGCCGGCACAGGTCCAGATCCTCGGCATGCAGGCGGTAGCCCTCGTCGAAGCCGTGCAGGCGCAGGAACAGGTCGCGCGGCAGCAGCATCAACGCGCCGGATACCGCATCCACCCGTTGCAACGACGCTCCGTCCGAGGGCACATCCAGGCGCCGGGCGGCCGATGTCCGCAGCATCGCGGCAAAATCCGGGTCGCGGCGACGCGCGGCGGCATCGTGCATGCCATCCTCGCCGATCAGATCGACACCGAGCAGGCATGGCCCCAACGCTTTTGCCTGCATGCGCAGACAGGCCAGCGTGTCGGCTTCCACCATCAGGTCCGGATTGACGAACGCCAGCCAACGCGCCGACGAATCCGCCGCGCCCTGGTTGCAGGCCACCGCGAAACCCGGGTTGTCGGGATTGGCGATGAAATGCACGCGCGCATCGGCCGTGGCGTGGCGCAGCACGATGTCCAGCGTGTCGTCGGTGGAGGCATTGTCGACCACGCGGATCTGGGCGACGCCCTCGGCATCGCGCAGGCGTTGCAGGCAGGCATCCAGCGTGGACGCGCTCTGGTGGGTGACGACGACCGCCGCGATGTCGCGCGAGTCCGTGTTCATTGCCCGCCCTCGCGATGCACGTTTTCGTCGAGCGGGCCTTCGTCTGGCGCACTGGCCGTTGGTGTGCATTCTCCGCCTGCAAACATGTCCCGCTGCGGTCCCTGCGCGGCCAGCGCCGCCAAGCGTTCGCGCAGCTCGCTGCGGCGTGCGTGCAACGGGTCGTCCATCAGGAAGCCGGCCAGCCGCGCATGCCAGGCCGGCCAACGCGCGGCCAGCAGGTCCTGGTCGCCATCGGCCGGGCGCGCTTCGTCAAGAC